>CALUJT010000014.1 GCA_944321005.1 uncultured Atopobiaceae bacterium
GGAGCCAGCAATCGGACTCGAACCGATGACCCCCGCTTTACGAGAGCGGTGCTCTACCAACTGAGCTATGCTGGCGCGGTCTCTTATCTTACGAGAAGACCGGACGGCGCGCAAGCCCCCATTTGCGAGGTCGCAAGCGGATAAGCCCACGTGCCGAGAGGGGCAGCGCGGTGGCTCGCTTCCGTATCGCCCAGCGCCGCGCAACGCAAAAGTTGCGGCGAGATTGTGGAGCCATTCGCCATAACCGAGAAGGGTGCGACGCCCGACACCGTAACAGAACACCGTTTTCCCAGTTCAAACGTACAAGTAGAAGCTCCGCCGGTTCTTCTCGCCAAACTAAAGCGCAGGTTGAACGGACCCGCGGCCAATTTGAAACCCAGCTGAAACTTCAACAGAATACTGAACGTTTGAGAAGCACGGCCAGAAACCCGCATATCCGCAGCTTAGACATGCCAAAGACGCTTGACGGTGGGCCATGGGACGAACAGGAGAGAATCAAGGTGAACGTTACACGCAGGGGGTTCGGGGCGCTCGCGATCGCCTCGCTCTTTGGCGCGGGTTCGCTTGCCGGGTGCGACGAGGGCATCGTCGTGCCGGGCGGCAAGGGGACCATCAGGGCGGGCGTCCGAGCGGACGTCATGAACTTCGGCTACCTCAACGAGCAGACCGGCAACTACTACGGCCTGGAGATAGACCTCGTGAACAGACTCGCCGAGCGCCTTGGCTACGGCGAGGTGGAGTTCGTGACCGTCCTGCCGGAGAACCGCAAGGAGATGCTGCTCGACGGCGAGATAGACCTCATCTGCGGCTGCTACTCCATCGCCGACTCGCGCCTCGAGAACTTCGACTTCTCCCCCGCCTACTACGACGACAAGGTCGTGGCGGTGGTGCAGAACTCCTCTATGACCGAGACCATCGACGACCTCAGGGGCCGCTCCTTCGGCACCATGGCCGGCTCCAACGCCGCGCCGCTGCTCTCCATCAAGCTCTACGAGATCGGCTTCTCCAACGGCGAGGTCGTCACCGCCAACGAGGACAACTCCGACTGCACCTTCGACACCTGGCGCCTGCTGCAGTTCCCCAGCTACCAGGAGCTCTCGGACGCCCTCGAGGCCGGCGACGTGGACGCCATGGTGCTGGACAGCGCCATCGCCCAGACGTACCTGGACGACAAGCGCGCCGTGCTCGAGGACTTCGTGGTGGCCGAGCAGTCCTACGGCGTGGCCACGCAGAAGGGCTCCGAGCTCTCCCAGCCCGTGGCGGACGCGGTGCAGGAGATGCTCGACGACGGCACCATCGAAGCGCTCGTGAACAAGTGGAACTAGGGAGGCCCAACGATGCAGATGTCACGCAGCCTCAAGGTGAAGATCGCGGCGATCGTGCTCGCCGCCGTCGCGAGCATCGTCGTCATGGGCGTGCTCCTCACCAACATGCAGGGGGCGCTCACCCGCGCCAACTATGACGCCGAGATGGCCGAGGAGGCCAAGCAGCTCTCCGTCCTTCTCGACGAGGCGACGGAGGAGAACGCCCAGAACAAGGAGACCTACGACGCCATCTACCAGTCCAAGGCGCAGAGCCTCTCCTTCATGGCGGCCAACGAGACGGGCTTCGAGGCCACGGACGCCAAGATGCGCGAGTACCAGGAGCTCCTGGACGTGGACAACGTGCTCGTGGTGAGGGCCGACGGCACCGTGGTGGCCAAGGCGGCCGACACGCGCGCCGACTTTGCCGCCGCCCGCTTCAACTACCTGCGCGAGTCCATCTCCACCGGGGAGCCCTCGCGCGCCGTTGAGATCGACCTGCCGGACGAGGTGTGGAACACCCGCTACTACGCCGCGCGCATAGATGACGAGACCATGGTCGTCATCGAGCAGGACCCCGTCGAGCTCCACGAGCTCCTGGACTCCACCGGCTCCACCGCGAGCGTGCTCAAGAACATCCAGATAGGCCAGGACGGCTACGTCTTTGCCCTCTCCGCGCAGACCTACGTGATCGAGTACCACCCCAACGACCGCCTCGTGGGCGCCGACGCGCTCGACGCGGGCATCAGGGTGGGCAGCCTCGAGGACGGCTACACGGGCTGGATGAGGCTCGACGGCCAGGAGATCTATGGCCGCGTGTGCCACATCGGCGACACCTACTACGTCGAGGCCGTCCCCGCGGCGGACATGAACGCCTCGGGCGCCGTCACCGTGGGCGTCATCCTCTTCGTGTTCTCCGTGGTGGCCGCCTCCATGGCGCTCTACGGCATCTTCGTCCTGCGCGAGGACGAGCGCAGCGGTCACTCCGAGGAGAACCTGCGCACCTTCGCCGGCGCGCGCGTGAACCGCCGCATCGCCAGCAGGGCCGCCGTCCTCTCCGCGGTGGGCTTCCTCGCCGTGATGATCATCTCCTTCTACATGCAGACGCTCTTCGCCCTCTCCTCCCAGTCCCTCACGCTCACCGAGCGCGTGGACCAGGTGGCCTCCACCATCGAGCGCAGCCAGGACCGCGCTGAGGAGCTCGAGAGCCAGTACAACGAGCGCTACCTCTCCAAGGCGCGCGTCGCCGCCTACGTCCTGGACCGCAACCCCGGGCTCGCCACGCGCGAGAAGCTCCAGGAGCTCGCGGACGTCCTGCAGATCCAGTACCTCTTCACGTTCGACCTCGCCGGCACCATGACGGCCACCAACTCCAACTTCACCAACTTCGTGCTCTCCGAGGACCCCGAGGACCAGTCCTACGACTTCCGCAAGCTCCTGCAGGGCGTGGACTACGTGGTGCAGGAGGCCGGCCCCGACGAGGTCTCCGGCGAGCTCAGGCAGTACATCGGCGTGACCACCCACGACGAGTCCGGCACCGTCAACGGCTTCGTCCAGCTAGGCATCCGTCCCACGCGCCTGGAGACCCTGCTCGAGAGCGTCAAGATCGAGAACGTCCTCGACGGCGTGCAGGTGGGCGTGGACGGCTTCGCCTTCGCCGTGAGCAAGGCAGACGGCACCTTCGCCTACTACCCCAATGAGAACACCGTGGGCAAGCTCGCCACCGACTGCGGCATGACCGAGGACGAGCTCAGGGACGGCTACAGCGACTACATCACCGTCAACGGCGAGGAGCTCTACGCGGCCTCCGCCGAGACCAGCGACTACTACGTCTTTGCCGCCGGCCCCGACGGCGCGCTCATGGCCGAGCGCGGCCCGCTCACCATGGCCACGGGCGGCGTCGCGCTCGTCTGCTTCGTCGTCATCTTCGGCCTCATGGTCCTCGAGCCCCTGCCCAAGCAGGTCGAGGGCGAGAGGAGCGCCGAGAAGGACGAGAAGGTCGACGGGCGCCCCCACATGGTCGACGTCACCGTGGGCGGCCGCACCATGCGCACCGTAAGCGCCGCGAGCCGCTGGTTCCACCGCTCCTTCAACTGGTACGAGATGTCCCCCGAGCAGAAGCTCGGCACCGTGCTGCGCTGGTTCGTGGGCGCCGCGGTGATCATCGTATGCCTCGCCGTCATCTTCAAGGACGCGATCTTCGAGAGGGGCTCCATCTTCGCCTACATCCTCGGCGGCAACTGGCAGCACGGGCTCAACATCTTCGCCGTCACGGCGTCGATCATGTTCGCCTGCGTGATTGCCACGGTCGCGGCGATCCTGCAGAAGGTCCTCATGCTCGTCGCCCGCGTGGTGGAGGCCCGCGGCGTGACCATGTGCCGCCTCATCGCGAGCGTGGTCAAGTACGCCTCCGTGATCTGCGCGCTCTACTGGTGCCTCGCCCTTCTCGGCGTGGACACGGCGACGCTGCTCGCCTCGGCCGGCCTTCTCACCTTCGCGGTCTCGCTGGGCGCCAAGGACATCGTGACCGACATCATCTCCGGCCTCTTCATCATCTTCGAGGGCGAGTTCCGCGTGGGCGACATCATCCAGGTGAGCGGCCAGCGAGGCACCGTCATGGAGATCGGCGTGCGCACCACCAAGATCAACGACGGCTCCGGCAACATCCTGGTGCTGCGCAACTCCAACATCTCCAACGTGGTCAACATGACCAAGGAGCACTCCTACGCCGCCGTCGAGGTGGGCATCGAGTACGGCGAGAGCCTCGAGCGCGTGGAGAACATCCTCTCCAAGGAGTTCCCCAACATCAAGAAGCGCCTGCCCGCCATCGTGGAGGGCCCGTTCTACAAGGGCGTCACCATGCTCGCGGACAACTCCGTCAACATCAAGATCGTGGCGGAGTGCGCCGAGAAGGACCGCATGCCCCTCACCAACGACCTCAACCGCGAGATCAAGCTGCTCTTCGACAAGTACGACATCTCGATCCCGTTCCCGCAGGTCGTGGTCAACCAGCCCATCGAGTTCAAGAAGGCCACCTACGCCGAGAAGCTCGCCGCCGACAAGTTCAACGCCGAGCAGAAGGAGGCCATCAAGAACATGGTGGACGAGGACGAGGACTTCGACGACTTCAACGACTCCGACCGCCGCTAGCCCGGGCTTGACAGTTTGCTCAGGTCAAACTGTCAAGTTACGAGAAGGGGGCCGGACGCAGTTTCGCGTCCGGCCCCCTCTTTGTCTGTCAAGGCGCTCGACTTGACAGTTTGACCTGAGCAAACTGTCAAGCCCGGGCGACTACATGAGCCGCAGGCCGACCTCCTTGAGCTGCTTGCCCGAGACCTCGCTCGGCGCGTCGGACATGAGGTCGGAGCCGGAGGACGTCTTGGGGAACGCCATGACGTCGCGGATGGAGTCCTCCCCCGCCAGCAGCATGCACACGCGGTCGAGGCCGAGCGCGAAGCCGCCCATGGGAGGCGCGCCGTACTCGAGGGCGTCCATCAGGAAGCCGAACTGCTCGCGCGCGCCCTCCACGGTGAAGCCCATGAGCTCGAGCATGTCGAGCTGCATCTGTGCGTTGTGGATACGCATGCCGCCGCCGCCCGCCTCGCAGCCGTCCATGACGAAGTCGTACGTGGCCGAGCCGATGGCCAGCGGGTCCGCCTTGATCTTCTCGACGTCGAGCTCGGTGGGGAGGGTGAAGGGCTGGTGCTCCGCCTCGTAGCGCTTGGCCTCGTCGTCCCAGTGGAAGAGTGGGAAGTTCACGACCCAGAGGAAGTCGTGGCCCTCGCGCGGGACGTCGAGCGCGTTCGCCATGTGCAGGCGCATCCCGCCCAGAATCTCGTCGGCCGTCTTGCGGTCGGACACGGCAAACATCACGAGGTCGCCGAGCTCGACGCCCATCTCCTCGCGCAGGGCCGCCATCTCCTCGTCGGAGAAGAACTTGACGATGGGGCTGTTGACCGAGCCGTCCTCGCGGAAGGCGATCCACGCGAGGCCCTTGGCGCCAAACTCCGCCGCCACGTTGGCGAGCTTGTCGATCTGCGCGCGCGGCCACTTGCCGGCGCCCTTGGCGTTGATGGCCTTGACGTACTGGCCCTCGGTCGCCGCGGCGGACGCGAAGAGCTTGAACTTGGAGGAGCCGAAGATGCCCGTCACGTCGTGGAGCTCCATGCCGATGCGCGTGTCCGGCTTGTCGGAGCCGTAGGTGTCCATCGCGTCCCAGTAGTCCAGGCGGCGCAGCGGCGTGGGCATCTCCACGCCCATGCGGCCGAAGGCGTCGGCCAGGACGTCCTCGAGCTCGCCCATGACGTCGTCCTGCTCGACGAAGCTCATCTCGATGTCCACCTGCGTGAACTCGGGCTGGCGATCGGCGCGCAGGTCCTCGTCGCGGAAGCACTTGGCAACCTGGTAGTAGCGCTCGACGCCGCCCACCATGAGGAGCTGCTTCAGGAGCTGCGGGGACTGCGGCAGAGCGTAGAAGTGGCCGGGCTGGGTGCGGGACGGAACGAGGAAGTCGCGCGCGCCCTCGGGCGTGGACTTGAAGAGGGCCGGGGTCTCGACCTCCATGAAGTCGCGCCCGTGCAGCGCCTCGCGCAGGGCGAAGGTGAAGTCGGAGCGCAGCTTGAGGTTGGCCATCATGCGCGGACGGCGCAGGTCGAGGTAGCGGTAGCGCAGGCGCACGTCCTCGGAGGTGTCCACGTGGTCCTCGATCTGGAAGGGCGGCGTCTTGGAGGAGTTGAGGACCTCGATGTTGTCGATGAGGACCTCGACGTCGCCGGTGGAGAGCTTGGCGTTCTCCATGCCCTCGGGGCGCTCGCGAACCACGCCGGTGACCTTGATCGGCCACTCGGAGCGGATGGTCTCGGCCGCGTGGAACGCCTCGCCGCCGGAGGGCGCGGGGTCAAAGGAGACCGGCGTCACGCCGTCGCGGTCGCGCCGGGCGACGAAGAAGGGGCCGCCGTGGTCGCGGCGGTGCCACACCCAGCCCGTGAGCGTGACCGTCTGGCCGATGTGCTCGCGGCGCAGCTCGCCGCAGGTGTGGGTGTGCATGGTGTGGTTGTCCATGGGCAACGTGCCTTTCTTCCCTGCCGCCCCGTGTCGTACGGGCGGCGACTGACGGAGGGCGGCGACGTGGCGTAGACAGCGCAGCGTCGCGCGCGTGGCGATTGTACTACGGGCGCATCGGTCGGAACACGGGTGAAAGCAGACGGAAACGTGGGGCCGGGACTATCCCCTCTCTAGGGCGAGCTCGATGAACTCGTGCGACCGATGCGCAAGATAAAGCGGTATGTTGAGCAGGTCTCCGTCAAGAGACAGGTTCCGTGCCGACAGACGCACCCTGAGCGGTGTGGACTCGCCATGCTTTCGCGCATAGTACCTGAGGCTCGGCGAGTCAACCGATACGCCCGACTTGACCTCGATGGGAACGACGGCATTGCCTGCCTGAACGAGCAGATCGACCTCATGGCGCGGCTTATCGTTCGTCCAATAGCGGGGGGTCACGTCGAGCTGCGGGGCGATGGCCTGCAGGGCGTAGTTCTCCGCGAAGGCGCCCTTGAACTCGGAGAACAGGGCGTCCCCCATTGCAAACGCCGACGAGCTGAGGCGAGACATCCTCCGCAGCAGCCCCACGTCCAGGCAATAGACCTTGAAGGCGGATGGGTCATCGTAGGCGCTCAGCGGAATTCCCTTGCCGCTGTTGAGGCGCACGCGCTCCGCGAGGCCCGCGTCAACCAGCCACTCGACCGCGTCCTCGTACTCCCGCGCACGCGCCCCCTCACGAACGAGCCCCCACACGAACTTCTTGTTCTCACGGGCAAGCTGCGCCGGAAGGGAGTGCCAGACCAGGGAGAGCTTGGCAAAGAGCGCACCGCCTCCGTGCTTCGCGAAGTCGCGCTCGTAGGAGTCAAGAAGATCCGAGAGCACCTTGTCCACAACGTTCATGTTCCCCGTCTGCGTCCAGCGAAGAACCGCCTCGGGCATACCGCCCGTGGAGAAGAACTGGCGGAGACGCTCCACCAGCTGATGCGAGAAGAGATCGGGAACGGGAGAGAAGTCGTCAATCTGGCGCACAAACTCGTCTAGGTTCCCCGCGCCGACGGCACGAAGGAACTCGGAGAACGTGAGCGGGCACATCTCGAGAAACTCAACCTTGCCCACCGGGAACGAGGAGGATGCCCGAGCCAGTCGCACGCCCAGCAGCGACCCCGCGCATGCCACGTGATACTCTGGCGCCTCATCGCAAAAGTACTTGAGCGCCCCGATGGCGGCCGGACAGTCCTGTATCTCGTCGAGCACGATCAGGGTCTCTCCGGGGTCAATGGGCTGCCCCGTCGCCAGCGAGAGATTCGACAGGATGCGGCGCGGATCTCTCGTCTGCGAGAAGAGCTGTGCATACTCGCTCGGCACCCCGGGGGCAATCTCCTCGAGCGACACGTAGACGCAGTTGCGGTAGCGCGTTCTCCCAAACTCCCTGAGGACCCATGTCTTGCCCACCTGGCGGGCTCCCTTAATCATGAGCGGCTTGCGAAACGGGGAGCCCCTCCAGGAGTCGAGCTTATGCAAAACATCGCGCTCCATGTCGAATCCTTCCTAATATGTGATATCAGTCACATTTTACCCAAGGTAATCTGTGACTGATATCACATTTTTGGATAATGAAATGGACCTCTCTTCAGTCCGGCCATCTCGTCAAATGGCTCCTGTCCCACAATGAGCGTTACCTCCTCGAAGCGGCTTTCTGTAAGGGCTTCCCAGAGCGCACGCACCTCGCACTCGCAGGCACCGGCCTCTCCAACGTCCGCAGCGAGTTTGAGGTCGACTCCCAGCTCGCCTTCTGGCGCGACAGCCGCAAGCGAGAGGTGCCCTACGCACGCGTTGGGATGCTCCTCGGACTTGACGGCTGACTCGTGCGCGTGGAAGAGCGCCCGGCGAGAAAAGCAACGCTACGCAGAGCCGCCCCCATTCAGCAGCCACTTCCACGCCGGCACCTGGACGATGCGCCCTCCGTCCTTCTCGAGCACCGCATCGGGACCCCTGCCCACAATGAGCGTGGCCTCCTCGCGGCGGCTCTCAGCGAGGGCCTCCCAGAGCGCGCGGATCTCGCGCTCGCACGTGCCGCCCTGGTCGACGTTGGCACACACCTGGTAGAGGTCGTAGAGCTCGCCCGAGAGCGCGTCACCGACGACAAAGTCGACCTCGTAGCCATGTCCCTTCGTACGCAGAGATGAGATCGCCTCACGGCGCATCCCCGGCATTCGCCTGCGAAGCTCGAGGTACACGATGTCCTCGAGCCTCTGGCCCTCGTCGAGCGCGTGAGCCGCCCCACCCGCAAGGGCAAGTCCCGGGTCGATCGCGTAGAGCTTAGGCTGGCTCGTAGTCGACTCGGAGAGCGAGAAGGAGAGCTCGCGAACGGTAAAGACGAGATATGCCTCCTGATAGTACGCAAGGAGGTCCCCGAGCGTCTCCTTGGTGGTAGAGAGCCCCGCTGCCTTGAGATCGCTGGTGGCCTTACGCAGGGACAGCTGCCGCGCGTTGAGCCCAAGGAGGCGCTGCGCGAAGAGTGCGGCCACCCGTGGCTGCCTCACGTTGTGTCGCTCGATGACGTCGCGGGCCACGACACGCTGGACATAGGACTGCAGCAGGGCGACCGACTGGGTCGCCGGCAGGTCGAGCGTCGCCGGAAAGCCGCCGTCCTGGAGGTACGTCCGGAACGCCCCCTCAAGCAGCATCGTCTCCTCAGTGGAGCGTGCGACGGCATCGACCCCCGGAATGCCCCTCGCAAGGGCATATTCTCTAAACGAGAAGGGCAGGAGCTCGAAGTCGAGGGCACGACCGCGAAACTCCGTCGCGATCTCCGTCGAGAGCATCTTTGACGAGGAGCCGCTCACGTAGATGGTCACCCTTCGTGTCCCGACGATGCGCCTGAGCCACGCACCCCAGTCAGACATCTCCTGGAGCTCGTCAAAGAAGAGGTAGGCGCCCTCCGAGAGCGCCGACGGGTTGATGGCGTAGAAGGCCTCGAGCACCGCATCCCCCGTCGCAGGGGTGATGGGCTTGAGGCGGTCGTCGTCGAAGTCGAAGTAGCAGATGCGCGCCGAGGGCACGCCGGATGAGAGCAGCCGGTCCATCTCCTGGAACAGCCGATAGGACTTTCCGCTGCGCCGCATTCCAATGACGACCTTGACCAGGTTGCCGGCACGAGGCACCAACGGTTCCCCAAGGTCGAGCTCGCGGGGGATTATGGGCCTGTATGCGTCGAGCGAGAAGTCCCGGAGCGTGGCAGCGATGATCTCGTTCATGGAGGACCTCCCATATTGGCAGTCTTACTCTGCCAATATTATCAAAATTGGCAGAGTAAGACTGCCAATTTTGAAGCTTCCAGAGAGAAGGGGACCTGGCGCGAGCGGCGTGCGCAAACGGCATAGGGCTGCGAAATCGGAAGGCCTCCGAACCTAGAGTCCCAGGAAGCCCTGTTCGAACGCCCCCGGGAAGGAGAACATCCGGTCCCTGTTCCCGAGGCGCACGACGATGTGCCTGCCGTCGAGGTCTACGACGCGGCCAGCGCCAAACGCCTTGTGCCGCACGACGTCACCGACTGCAAGAGTCGCGAGCTCGTCGTGATCCGGCCTCCGAAACAGGGGCTCAGCCGGCTCGGCCCCCTCCTTCGCTGAAGTCGCGGCAGGCCCCCACCCCGACAGCGCCCTAGACGACTCAGGTGACACCTCGGCGCCAGTCGCGGGCCGCGTGCCCGTCGCGCGCTTGGCCGCCTCGCGCGGCCCCGGCACCTCGGCCGCGCCGGCGCGGCTCCGCGCCGGCTCCTCAGGCCGACGCGCATCAGCGACCTCGGCGACGGCCGCCACCCGTTCGTCGCGGTCACGTGCGGTGCCATTCGCGTCGAGACGCGAGTCGCGCAGCTTCATGACCTCGTAGTCCTCGCGCGAGAGCGCCGTGTCGAAGAGGCCCACGCTCGAGTCGTACGCGTGCCGCTCGATGCCCGTGTACGAGAGGCTCGCGTCCTCGTAGCGGCGGAACTTGTACACGGCATCGTTCATGAGCGCGTCGTTGAAGACGCCGAGGGAGACCAGCAGCTCGAAGTCGCGCACGTCGAGGCCCGTGACTCGCTTGAAGAGCCCGGGCTCGAGCTGCGTGATGACGTCCTTCAGGCACTGCTCGCGATAGTCGGTGAGGTACATGAACACCGGAATGCGCGTCGCGAACTTGATGAGTTTCTCCTGAATCTGCTTGCGCTTGCTCTTGAATTCCTTCTCCTCGGCGGAGAGCTCCCTCTTCTCCTTCGCGGTTAGGCTGTCCTTCTCCTTCTTGGCCTTCTTCACCGCCTCGGACTTGTTGATGATGGTCTCGATGTCGCCCTGTACGTTGAGGTTGCGGAACCCCTCGATCTTCTCGATGGCGGCAATCGCCTCCGGACTCGCGAGGAGGCGACGCAGCGTGTCGTTGTCCACGTTGACCAGAAGCGTGCTCTCCCAGCGGCGGGCGAGCAGCGTGGCGGAGGTGCCCGCCATGGCGATGTCGAGGATCTCCGCGGCGTCCACCTCGCGCATGGCGCTGCCGTCGTAGGCAAGCACCGGCAGGAACCTGATGAACGTCCCCACCTTGCGCTCCGGGCTCGTCTCGCTCACCGAGAGCCGGCAGCTGTAGTCCGAGACCATGGCGAGCGCCCGGTCGAGCGCGAAGTCGAAGACGTAGCACTCCTGCTTGAGAATCTCCGTCCCGCCGTCCTCCCTCCGCGTGGTCCAGGGGCTCTGCACGCGGAAGGCCGTCTGGAAGTAGGTCTCGGGACTCTTGAGGTTGCGCAGCATGAGCACGCCGCTCCACGGCTTGATGGTCACGCCCGTGGTGAGCTTGCCGCACGAGAGGGTGATGGTCTTGGTGCGAAGCGGGTCCCCCATGGCGTCGCGCACCGGACGCACCGCATCCACGCCCATGCCCGCGGCGCTCCCCGCCGCCACGATGACCTTGTAGTCGTGGAAGAAGGTGTTCTGCCGCTGCGCCAGCAGGTTTGCCATGGCCTCGCACGAGGCGACGCTGGGAAGGAACCAAAGCGTGTGGGTGAGCGTGGAGAGCAGGTTGACGTCGGAGAACGGCATGGGCGGCCTCTTGGCCCCGAGCTTGAGGTCGTCCACGGTCGTCTCCGCAGACGAGCCCCGGATGAGGTCGAGCCACTTCTGCACGTACTCCTCGTGAACGAAGCGGGCCGATGCGCCGCGCCCCTCGGCCGAGAAGAACACGTTGAGGTCGAACTCGTCGAACTCGCCCTGACGCGCGATGCGCGTGATCGAGTCGGGCACGCGGTAGGTCATGAGCACCATGCGCGGCAGCGTCGCATAGGGGTTGTCCGACCCCTCCCAGCGCAGCTTGGCCTCCTGCTCGTCCGAGTAGGTCCAGTTGAAGACCTGGTCCTCGATGAACTCCCCCGTGGTGAGCGCCCGGAACGGCGTGCCCGAGAGGTAGAGGTAGAAGCGGGACTGAATGGGCAGCCAGGTCTCGTCGAGGGAGTTGCCGCTGATCTCAGACGCCGTGTCGTCAACGTCGTCGAAGCGGTCGTCGTCCTGCCGGGCGAAGAGCTTCTGCGCGGTGTCGCGCCAGGCTCCGAAGTGGTACTCGTCGAAGACCACGAGGTCCCAGTCCTCGAGGTGGACCCACTCGTGGCTCGCCTTGATGCCCCCGGTCTCCCGGTTCACCCCCAGGTAGTCCTGGAACGACCCGAAGCACACGATTGGCCGCGCAGGGTCGCACTCCTCGTAGCTGTGCGCGTTGCGCGAGACGAACTGCCACCCGTCAAAGTCGACGTGACACTCGAGGTCGGTCTGCCACGCGTCCTCGACCGCAGGCTTGAAGGTCAGCACGAGCACGCGGCGCATGTCCATCCGCTTGGCGAGCTCGTAGGTGGCAAAGGTCTTGCCAAAGCGCATCTTGGCGTTCCAGAGAAACTTGGGCGCGTCGTGGCTTCCCGGAAGCTCGCAGCGCCCGAAGTACGCCATGGTCTTCTCGACTGCGTGGCGCTGCTCGGGGCGCATCCCGAAGTCCTCGGTGCGACGGTTCTCGTAGTCGCGGCGGTCGCGGACCTCGAGCCAGGCGTTGCGCACGTCATCGACCGAGCAGCGGAACCACTCGCCACCGACGTTCTGGATGCCGTTGGCCCTCAGCCTCCGATGGAGGTCGTGATCCGAGAAGGACGTGCCGTCGGAGCGCATCGCAGACTCCGAGAACACGGTCTCGTACGGCTTTCCCTCCCCCGGCTGAATCACCGGGAACTGCTGGGCCACGCGCCTCTCGACGTCGTGCTGCGTGAAGCCGACCTTGAGCAGGCCCGCATGCTCGACATAGATGTCACGATAGGCGTAGACCTGCGGGTGGACGTCGGGACGCTGAGGGAAGAAGGTTTCGGAATCCATCACTCACCGTCCGACATCTTATGAATGAACGACTCGATGAACTCAATTTCATCCGGAGATAGCCCGAACCGGCCATACATCGCCTCGTCGGTTGGCTCACTGTCAAACTCAATCAGAGGGACAAACTGGAACTTGTCTCTTGATAAGTTAATTGATGATAGAGTCTGAGCAATAAGAACGCGCGCAAACTTTGTTCGTAGGTAGAGGCTGAGATAGTTCGCCTCCCGCTCAGAGTCGAAAGGACCAACTACAAGATAGGAGTCCGTGCATACATCGCTTGGGCCGAGCACCTCAACTTTTGAGAGAACACGCATCTTGCCTTCTTTATCAGGCTCGCAAGCATGCTCGTAGATGATGCGGCTGAGCATTACCTTCCATTTGCCTAGATATTCCTGCCCCTTTTCATTGGTTCCCTGTCTCACATAGGTGATTCCTTTGCTTGAATGGAGACGGTAGTCGGACGAGTCCTCTTGGACATTGCTTCCTCTGGCAGATGTTGAATAGCCAAATGGATTACGCGACGAGACAATCTCTGACAGAAATCGTGGCGAGCTTTCCAAGATTTTATGTATGACCGAAATGGCCTGGTTGTAGCGAACAAACACAGGAAATTCGCTCAGCGATCTCTTTGCAGTAGTCCTCGACGTTCCACGAATCGTGGTTATCTCGCAATCATCTTCACAATCCCTCTCCCACAGGAAATAATTAACGCCCCCTCCAACGCTGTTCTGAGGAAAGCAATCTTTGGCATTAACGTAGTCGACAAGTTTGGTGATATGCCTGTCATGAAGCATCTCGTCCCGAAATGAGCTCAGCCCCTTCCCTCCCGCAAAGTATCGAGAGGGAATAATCATCGTAAGATACCGTGGAGCTAGCTTCTTGGCCTGTTGCACAAAGAGGTGGTAGATAGGTGACGCGCTGGCTTTATTCCCCCCATCGCTCAGTTGGTACGGCGGATTGCCTACGATCACGTCGAATTTCATGCCAAAGATCTCCTCGGGGCTGCTGGTGTGGATGAACTCGTAGGCGTGCGATTCGAGGCCCTCGTCGCGGTCGTACTGCTCCTTCGAGGCGCCGCAGTAGACGCACTTCCCGTTCCGCCACGTGTGCCGGATGTTGCGGTAGCGGATGTTCCCCTCGTTTCCGTCGAACTCGCTCACCGAGAATCTGCCGTTGGGGAACTTCGAGCAGTAGAGGCTCCGGCGCGAGAGCAGGGCCGTCATCTCGGTAATGGCGATGCCGTAGAGCTGCTCGTGCATTACGTGGTCCACGCGCTCCTGCAAGTCCGGGTAAACGTCTTCGAGTCCCCTGATGAAGCGCTTGGCGGCCTCCCGCAGAAAGACGCCGGACTTACAGAACGGATCCAAGATCTTGACGGAAGGGTCGCGCCAGAGATCGTCAGGCAGCAGGTCGAGAACCTGGTTCGCCAGCTCCGGAGGGGTGAGGACCTCGTCGTTTGAGAGGTTGGCCAGACACATGAGGACGTCAGGGTTGTAGGTGCGCTCGAGGAGGCTAGCCATTTCGACCCACCTCCCGATAGTCCACAGGTGGGTACTCGCATACGGCAGAGGGGAGGTATGCCTGGGTCTCCTCGTCGAACTCCCAGCTGATCACGTTGTTCTTCTCGCCGAAGAGCGAGAGCGTCTCTCCCTTGTCGACGTTGCCCTCGAGCAGCTCGCTCAGGAGGAAGTCGCGACGCTTCACGAGGTCGCCGGTCACCATCGACCACTCGGCGAAGCGGATGGGCTCGCCGTCCGCGTCCTTGAGGGTGAGGGCGTCGCCGCACAGGATGTTCTTCCCGAGCACGTAGCGCACCGCGTCGAGAAACGCCTGCTCCACGGCGTCCCTGATTGCCGAGCGCGCGTCCTTCTCCACGATGGCGAAGAGCCGCTCGCGGCACTCCTCGACGTTGTCCTCGAGGATGTCGACGCCGTAGACGCTGCTCACGGCCACGAAGGCGTATCGCTGGTACTCGGCCGGGCTCCTGCGGTAGCGAGAGGAGACCACGACGAGCTTGCGGCGCAGAACCTCCGCGATGAAGTTGCCGTTGCCGCACGCGGGCTCCAGAAAGCGTGACTCGATGCGCTCCGTCTCGACCTTCACCAGATCGAGCATGGCATTGACCTCACGCTCGGCAGTGAACACCTCGCCGTGATCGACCACGCGCCGTCGCGATTTGACCTGACCAGCCACGTTCTCAACTCCAACTGTTGGTTATATTCAACAGTTGAGCTATAGCAGAAATTGGGTCTGTGGTCTATCTCCAACAGGTGGTTTGTCGACGCTCGGTAGCCTTTTGAGCATGGATACCAGCGCAACCTGTACATTTGTCCGAACGAAGGTCGGCGAGCGAATTGGCGAGCTCTGCAAGGAGAAGCGGCTCAGCCAGTCCAAGCTCTCGGCGATGATCTCTATGGATCGCTCCCACCTCAACCAGCTCATCGGCGGGAAGAGCAACGTGACGCTCGACGTGCTCGTCAAAATAGCTGACGGGCTCGGCGTTCCCCTGACCGATCTCTTCTTCGGGCTCGGGGACGTGCCGCCGCACCAGCTCGTCGAGTACAACGGCGCGGAGTGCGCGAGGGCCGCCCATGCCCGGGAGCGCGCGTAGCCCACTCGCCGCCCTCCCCCGGGCGCGCCGACGTGCTACCCTTGCGTGCGGCCGACGACGCCGGATACAGCGCGCGTGCGCGGCCTCGAGTGAAGGAGCGTGCATGCCCGCATACAAGACCGTGGTGTTCGACCTCGACGGAACCCTGCTCGACACGCTCGAGGACCTCATGCTCTCCACCAACGCCGCGCTGGCAGCGCACGGGATGCCCGAGCACACGCTCGACGACGTGCGGCGCTTCGTGGGAAACGGCGTGGCCCTGCTCATCAAGCGAGCCGTGCCCGCCGGCACGCCGGCAGACGTGGAGGCTGCGGTGCTCGAGGACTTCAAGCGCCACTACGGCGCGCACTGCGAGGACCACACCGGCCCCTACCCCGGGATCCCCGAGATGCTCGCGAGCCTGCGCGAGGCCGGCGTGGCGCTGGCGGTCGTGTCCAACAAGCCGGACTTTGCCGTGCAGGAGCTCGTGGAGCGTCGGTTCCCGGGAACCTTCGACGCAGTTCTGGGCGAGAACGAGGCCGCCGGCATCTCCAAGAAGCCGGCGCCCGCCATGGTGGAGGCGGCGCTCGCCCGCATGGGTCGCGACCACGAGGGCATGGTCTACGTGGGCGACTCCGAGGTCGACGTGGCAACGGCCGCCAACGCGGGCTGCCCGTGCCTCAGCGTCACCTGGGGCTTCCGCACGCGTAAGGAGCTCGTGGACGCGGGTGCCACGACGTTCGTCGAGACTCCCGCGGAGCTCGCACGGGTCATCCTGGGCTAGCGGCCGCTCGTTCTTCTCGGCACGTCTGATGACACCTCCCGGGACGATTCCGGGACGCAACCGGTATGCAACCGGGAACGTTCGTGGAACCTCGCCAGACGCTCGCCTAACAATTTGAGAACCGGCGCATAACACGCCGCTGCTCGGGTTACACTCTACCTAACGTCCGTTTGGCCTCCGTCGAAAGGAACCGCCATGGGAAAGAAGGCAGCCGAGGCCCTCGACATCAACTACGATGGCCTGGTGGAGTACCTGCACTGCAACCACTCCGTCTACATGAAGATTGGCTCGTCCGTCTACTACCTCACCGACTGCAACTATGAGTCCTGGCGCGCCCAGGACACGAGCCGTCGCAACGAGAAGAACCACTTCGTCGACTGCTCCGAGCTCGTTCCCACCGTCGACGAGTTCCTCGCGCTCCCCTTTGTCAACGGCAAGACCATCAAGGACGTCTTCGACCACGCCACGTTCTACGCCTCCCTCTCCGGCGAGAAGGACGAGTAGCGGCGGGTCCTCCTTATATCTGAGCTGACGGCGGGGCCGGTTCCTCTGGGGACCGGCCCCGCTGCCGTGCGCAGAGCTGCCGGTGGCCGCGCGACCGTACAGGGCGCGACCCATCACGCGTGGGCGGGGATTTCTAAAATCCCGAGTTGCGCGTCCTTCTCGGCACGCGTAACTCGGGATTGTTCGCGAATCTGCAGGAAAATCCCGACCTGCGCATGGGATAGTTCGAAAACTATCGCGCGCAAGTCGGGATTCGCATAATCCGGGGCTACGCGTCACCCGTCAAACGACGAGGGGCACCGCGCCGCGCCCCGCCCTGGCTCAGCCGAAGGCGTCTACTCCGCGAGCGCCGCGCGACCGTAGGCGTCGGCCGCGAGCATGGCGGCGGCGACCTTCTCCGGCGTGACCTCGAAGGGCATGTTGCCGAGGGTGTCGTTCTCCGCGCAGGCCAGCTTGGCGACCTCGAGCACGCGCTCGTAGCTCGCGTCCTCGACGCCGAGCTGCGCGAAGGTCACGGGCAGGCCCACCTCCACGCAGAAGTCGAGCACCTCGTAGAGCTCGTCGGCGTTCTCCAGCACGAGCTGGGTGAGCGTGCCAAAGGCGACCTTCTCGCCGTGGTAGTAGGCGTGGGTCTCGGGCATGGCGGTCATGCCGTTGTGGATGGCGTGCGCGCCGGCGAGGCCCGCCGACTCGAAGCCCAGGC
>CALUJT010000015.1 GCA_944321005.1 uncultured Atopobiaceae bacterium
GAAGCTCGAGGCCGACCAGTGCGAGGGCCTCGTCGACAACCAGGTCTGCATCGTGGGCATGGGCCCGATCGTGAACGCCGGCGTCGACGTCACGGACATCACCACCGATCAGCTCAAGGGCATCTTCCTCGGCCAGATCACCGACTGGTCCGAGGTCGGCGGCAGCGACGGCGCCATCCAGGTCATCCAGCGCGAGGCCGGCTCGGGCACCCGCGCCACTTTCGAGGCGGCGGTCCTCGGCGGCGAGACCGCGCCGGACAGCTTCCGCCCGGTCGCCGAGGTCGACTCCTCGGGCACCGTGGTCGAGCAGGTTGCCGCCACCGAGGGCTCCATCTCCTACGTCGCGTTCAACTACATGGAGGGCGACGGCATCAAGGCCCTCACGGTGGGCGGCGTGGAGCCCACGCAGGCCAACGTCGAGTCCGGCGACTTCACCATCTGGGCGTACGAGCACATGTACACCCGCGAGGACGAGGACGAGTCCACGGCTGCCGTGACCAAGGCCTTCATCGAGTTCATGATGTCCGACGACTTTGCCGAGACCGTCGTCGAGGAGGGCTTCATCCCCATGGGCGACATGCAGGTCAAGAAGGACGCCGACGGCAACATCACCGCCGCCTAACGCAGCTCCTCCCTCCCTGCGGCGGCGCCTCCCTTGCGGAGACGCCGCCGTTCCCTTGACGAGAAAGGCTCCTCCATATGGCAAACCTCATGCCCAAGCGGAGGCTCGAGAACATAGGCCTGGGGATCACGGGCTTCTGCGTCGCGCTCGTCGCGCTCGTGGTCGTCACGCTCATCTTCATGGTGGCCCAGCAGGGCCTCACCACGTTCTTCGTCGACGGCCTCAACCCGATCGACTTCTTCTTCGGCCAGAACTGGATCCCCGAGCAGGAGCGCTATGGTGCGCTGCCCATGATCGTGGGCTCCTTCGCCGTGACGCTGCTCTCGACCGTCTTCGCCCTGCCCGTCGCCCTTGGCTCCGCGATCTTTGTCGTGGAGGTGGCGCCCACCTTCGGCCGCCGCGTGTTCCAGCCCTTCATCGAGCTTCTCGTGGGCATCCCGTCGGTCGTCTACGGCGTGCTGGGCCTCTACGTGGTCAACTCGCTCGTGAAGGCGATCTTCGGGGACGCCGCCCCCACCGGCGCCGGCATCCTCTCCGGCTCGATCGTGCTCGCCATCATGATTCTGCCCACCATCACCACGCTCTCGATGGACGCGCTGCGCGCCGTGCCCAACCAGTACCGCGAGGGCTCCTACGCCCTGGGCTGCACGCGCTGGCAGACAACCTGGCACGTCGTGCTCAAGAGCGCCACGCCCTCCCTCATGACGGCGGTCATCCTGGGCATGACCCGAGCCTTCGGCGAGACCCTCGCCGTCCAGATGGTCATCGGCGGCGTCGAGCGCTCCATGCCCGCCGGTCTTCTCGACCCGGCGTCCACGCTCACGGCGGCGCTCACGGCCGGTCTCTCCAACGCGGTCTCGGGCTCGGTCTACTACCATGCGCTCTGGTCGCTCGGCCTGATCCTGCTGGCGATGTCGCTCGTCTTCATCCTGATCATCCATCTCATCGGCAGGAAGGGGGCGAAGGCCAATGGCTAGCGAGAAGATCGTGGCATCGCAGGGCCGCTCCGCGGAGCTCGACGCGCACGTCCGCCGCATCGACTCCCAGGACAAGGTCGCCACCGGAGTCCTCACCGTCATCGTGGGCCTGGTCATGCTGCTCGTCGTGGCCATCATCGTCTACATCCTCGCGCGAGGCGCCGGCCGCGCGCTCGCGCCCGGGTTCCTCACCAACCCGTACAACAACGAGGAGCTCCCCGGCATCCTCTACCAGCTGTGGGACTCCTTCTACATGCTCATCGTGACGCTCGTCATCTCGGTGCCCATCTCTCTTGGCGCCGCCATCTTCCTCGTGGAGTACGCGCCCGACAACTGGGTCACCTCCGCCGCCAAGACGGCCATTGAGACGCTCTCCTCGCTCCCCTCGATTGTCGTGGGCATGTTCGGCTCGCTCTTCTTTGTGGTGACGCTGGGCTGGGGCATCTCCATCCTCGCCGGTGCGTGCGCCCTCACGATGTTCAACATCCCCATCCTGGTGCGCACCATCCAGCAGGCGCTCGAGGACGTGCCGCGCAGCCAGCGCGACGCCGCGCTCGCCATGGGCCTCACCCGCTGGGAGACCACGATCAACGTTCTTCTCCCCGCCGCCATGCCCGCCATCGTGACCGGCATCGTGCTCTCCGCGGGCCGCGTCTTCGGCGAGGCCGCCGCGCTCATCTTCACGGCCGGCTCCGCGCCCGCTCGCCTCAACTTCGCGAACCCGTTCAACTTCATGAGCCCCACCTGCCCGTTCAACATCTTCCGCCCGGCCTGCTCGCTCGCCGTCTACATCTGGCGACTCACCTCCGAGCCCACGGCCGGCTCCACGGAGATCGTCTGGGGTACCGCGACGGTTCTTCTCGCCTGCGTGCTCCTGTTCAACCTGCTTGCCCGCCTGCTCGGCAAGCTCCTCTCGAGGAGGCTGACCGCAGAATGACAGACATCACCAACATGGCCGGCGCCGGCGAGAAGGGCGGCTCCCTGCTCACCACCAAGGACGTGACCGTCACCTACGACCTCACGCACGAGGCGCTTCACAAGACCTCGCTCACCTTTGAGAAGGGTCAGGTCACGGCGCTCATCGGCCCCTCCGGCTGCGGCAAGTCCACGTTCCTGCGCTGCCTCAACCTCATGAACCGCGAGATTCCCAAGTGCTCCATCGGCGGCGAGATCTTCTACCACGGGCGCGACATCAACACGCCCAAGGAGAACCTCTTCGAGCTGCGCAAGTCCATCGGCATGGTCTTCCAGCAGCCCACGCCCTTCCGCAAGTCCATTCGCGAGAACATCCTGTTCGCCCCCAAGAAGCACGGCCGCGTGAGGACCAAGGCCGAGGAGGACGAGCTCGTGGAGACGTCGCTTCGGCAGGCGGCGCTCTGGGACGAGGTCAAGGACAAGCTCAGGCAGTCCGCGCACGCCCTCTCGGGCGGCCAGCAGCAGCGCCTGTGCATCGCGCGCACCCTCGCGATGAAGCCGGACGTGGTGCTCTTTGACGAGCCCTGCTCCGCCCTCGACCCCATCTCCACCTTTGCCATCGAGGAGACCATCCGCGACATCGCCTCCACCGGCATCTGCGAGATCATTGTCACGCACAACATGGAGCAGGCCACGCGCGTCTCCGACCGCACCGCCTTCTTCTACGTGGGCGACATGGTGGAGACCGGCACCACGCAGCAGATCTTCCGCAACCCGCGCGACCAGCGCCTCATCGACTATCTGACCGGCCGCTTCGGCTAAGGGGGAGGGACAAGAACATGGCAGGCACCAACGACTCCCATCGCAGCATCGCCGAGGCCCAGACGGCCATCACCATCCGCGACTTCGACCTGTGGTACGGGGACTTCCAGGCGCTCAAGAAGATCAACCTCGAGATTCCGCGCAACCGAGCGACGGCCTTCATCGGCCCGTCCGGCTGCGGCAAGTCCACGCTGCTGCGCACCTTCAACCGCATGTGCGACTTCGTGGAGTCCGTGCGCACCGAGGGCACGATCGAGTTCGACGGGCAGGACATCTTCCAGATGGACGCCAACGCCCTGCGCGTCTACGTGGGCATGGTCTTCCAGCACCCCAACCCCTTCCCCATGAGCATCCGCGAGAACATCCTCTACGGCCCCAAGCGCATGCGTCGCATCTCGAAGGCCGAGGGGGACGAGATCTGCGAGCGCTGCCTCACGCGCGCGGCGCTCTGGGACGAGGTCAAGGACAAGCTCGACAAGAGCGGCCTGGGCCTCTCCGGCGGCCAGCAGCAGCGCCTCTGCATCGCGCGGGCGCTTGCCACCGACCCGGAGATCCTGCTCATGGACGAGCCCACGTCGGCGCTCGACCCCATCTCCACGAGCATGGTCGAGCAGCTCATGACCGAGCTCTCCGAGGACCACACCGTCGTCGTGGTGACGCACAACATGCAGCAGGCCACCCGCGTGGCCGACAAGACCGCATTCTTCTATCTGGGCGAGCTCATCGAGGAGGGCCCCACGCGCGAGCTCTTCGGCAACCCCAAGCAGGAGCGTACGCAAGAGTATCTCTCAGGGAGGTTCAGCTAATGGTCATCAGCACCCGCACCAAGTTCACCGACCAGCTCAACGAGGTCGAGGAGTACATCAGGCGCTTTGGCGAGAAGACCGTGGCGGACGTCCGCGCCGCCGGGCTCGCCGCCAACGGGGACAAGGGCGCCGCCGAGGGCGTCATGGACGGCCGCAAGGCGGAGGACCGCCTGCGCTCCGCCATCGAGAACACCTGCCTCGACATCATGCTGCTCCAGCAGCCGCTCATCGGCGTGGACCTGCGCTTCGTCTCGGGCGCCTTCCGCATGGTGAGCGACCTCTCCCACATCGACTCCATGACGCGCGACGCGGTCTTCCTCTCTGAGGACATCCCCGAGAAGGCCTCCAGGAAGATCGAGGCCGAGATCTCCCAGATGAGCGAGCAGGCCGCCGCCATGGTCGAGAAGGCCGTCGACGCCTTCTGCGCCTCCGACGTCCAGAGGGCCCAGGAGGTCATGGAGGCCGACAACGCGGTGAACGAGCTCTACGTCGCCGTGGAGGACAAGCTCGTGGGCCTCATCCGCGACGGCAAGGCCTCCGCGCAGTACCTGCCGGAGCTCCTCATGGTCGCCAAGTACTTCGAGCGCATGGGCGACCTTGCCAAGCGCATCGCCGCCTGGGCCATCTTCCGCGTGACAGGCGAGCACGTCGTCGCCGAGAAGGCGAGCCAGAGGCAGGCTGCGGCCGCGGAGTAGGGTACAGTAGGATGGGTTTCGAGCGTCGGGAAGGAACTGCGGTGGTCTACTACGTGGAGGACGACAAGAACATCCGGGAGCTCACGGTCTACGCCCTCGGCCAGGGCGGCATCGAGGCGCGCGGCTGCGCCGATGACGCCGAGTTCCGTCGCGCCTGCGCCGAGCGCACGCCCGACGCCGTCCTTCTCGACATCATGCTGCCGGATGCGGACGGGCTGGAGATCCTGGCCCGTCTGCGTCGCACCCCGGGGCTCTCGCACGTGCCGGTGATGATGCTCACCGCCAAGGACACCGAGCTCGACACCGTGAAGGCCCTGGACTCGGGCGCGGACGACTACCTCTCCAAGCCCTTTGGCATGATGGAGATGGTGAGCCGCACGCGCGCGCTCCTGCGCCGCTCCGGGCGTGAGGCCGCGGCGGCGGAGAAGCCCGCGTCGCTCGTCTCCGGTGAGGTGACCCTCTGGCCCGAGCGCCGCGAGGTCACCGTGGAGGGGCGCGAGGTCCAGCTCACCATGCGCGAGTTCGACCTGCTGGAGTTCCTCATGCGCTCTCCCGGCGTGGTCTTCTCGCGCGAGACGCTCCTCCAGCGCGTCTGGGGCTGGGACTTCGACGGTGGCTCGCGCACGGTTGACGTGCACGTCCAGCAGATTCGCGCCAAGCTGGGCGACTCGTCTGACCTCATCGAGACCGTGCGCGGCGTGGGCTATCGCGTCCGCGGCTAGGTATGACAATGGGGGCTGACAGTTTGCCCGGGTCTTGACAGTTTGCCCGGGTCTAACTGTCAACTACTCTGGTTGACAGTTAGACCCGGGCAAACTGTCAAGACCCGGGCAAACTGTCAGCCCCGACTGTCACGCCACGCCCCGGCGCAAGGAGGAGGACGAATGACCAGGCAGCCAGGCGGAAAGGGTTCGCTCTCGTACAGGATGTTCGTTGCCCTCGTGGTGGCGTGCGCCAGCGTGGCCGTCGTGGTTACCGCGGCGGCCTCCCTGCTCTACCAGTCAGCCTTCCTCGCGGACGAGCACGAGCAGCTCGCGGCCGAGTGTCTGACCCTGGCGTCGCTCCTGGACCAGACGGATGACGACGCGAAGGTGCTCTCCGTGCTCGACCTCGGGGAGATCCGCGCCACCCTCATAGACCCCGACGGCTCGGTCACCTTCGACTCCCGGGCGGACGCCGAGACGCTGGAGAACCACGGCGACCGCCCCGAGGTCGTGAACGCCTTCGAGTCCGGATCCGGCACCTCCGAGCGCGCGAGCGACACGGTGGGCTACACGAGCATCTACGAGGCCGTGCGTCTGGAGTCCGGCCAGGTCATGCGCCTCTCCGTGGACCGCGCCGGCGTGCTCGCGTTTCTCGTGCAGGACATCGTGCTCCTGGTTCTTCTCGCCGTGGCGCTGGTGGCCGCGAGCTGGGTGGTCTCGCACCGGCTGTCGCGCCGCTTCGTGCGGCCCATCCTGGAGATCGACCCGTCCTCCGGCGACGGTGTCGCTCCCTACGTTGAGCTCGACCCTCTGGTCACGCGCCTGAACGAGCAGCACGAGGAGCTGCTCCACCGCATGCGCGCCGTCCAGGACGCGGCGGACCTGCGCCGCGAGTTCACCGCCAACGTGACGCACGAGCTCAAGACCCCCATCGCCTCCATCCAGATGGCAGCCGAGCTCATCCGCGACGGCATCGCCAAGAAGAAGGACGTCCCCGAGTTCGCGGGACGCATCTACGACGACGCGCGGCGCCTCTCAAGCCTGGTGAGCGACATCCTCACGCTCTCGAAGCTCGACGACTCCGAGCGCAACGGCAACCAGGAGCTCTTTGGCCCCTCCGAGCCCGTCGACCTGCTCTCTGTTGCCCGCGACGTGGCGGACCGCCTTGCGCCTAAGGCCCGCAGAAGCAGCGTCACCGTGAGTGTGGGCGGCGTCTCGTGCCCCGTGCGCGGAAACGCGCGTCTGCTGGACGAGCTCGTCACTAACCTGTGCGACAACGCCATCCGCTACAACCGGGTGGACGGCAAGGTCTACGTCTGGGCCCTGCCGGTGGACGGCCGCCCCGCCGTGCGCGTGAGCGACACCGGGATCGGCATTCCCGCCGAGTCGCGGGACAAGGTCTTCGAGCGCTTCTACCGCGTGGACAAGGGGCGAAGCCGCGACATGGGCGGCACCGGCCTGGGCCTTGCCATCGTCAAGCACGCGGCGGCCTACCACGGCGCCGAGATCAGGCTCGAGAGCGAGGTCGGCAAGGGGACCACGGTCACCGTGCTCTTCCCCCCGCAGCCGTAGCTTGCACATTTTGCACTTTTTGGGACGTGCCTGAAACGTGCAGATTCTTGCACGTTTCAGGCACGTCCCAAAATGTGCAGCGCCGAAACTCCCTGTCAGGTTTTCACCCTCCGTGCGTATCGTAGGTAGAGGCACCGGGGAGGGGAGGGGACGTGAGCGCGGGACATCGGGCCGAGCGGCTGGTCAACGACTACGCGGACCTCATCAAGCGCCTTTCCTACACCTATCTGGGCACAGCCGCGGACGCGGAGGACGTGTGCCAGGAGGTCCTCCTTAAGTTGCTCGACCGTGCGGAGCCCTTTGCGGGCCCGGAGCACGAGCGTGCCTGGGTGGTGCGCGTCACGGCCAATCGCTGCAAGGACCTGCTCCGACGCCGCTCCGCGCGCCCGACGCTCCCTCTTGACGAGGCCTCGGAGCCATTCGCCCCGGAACCGGGGGGATGACCGCGCGCGAGCCGAGCTCGTCCTGCGCGCGGTCATGCGCCTTCCGCTCGAGTATCGCGAGGCCATCTTCCTGCGCTACTACGAGAACTACTCCATTCGTGACGTTGCCCGGGCGTGCGGCTGCGGCGAGGACGCGGCGGCCCAGCGCCTGAGTCGGGGCCGCGCAAAGCTGAGGGTGCTGCTCAAGGAGGCTGGTTACGATGAAGAGGGTCTTTGACGACTATCGCGAGGGCCTCGATGCCCTGTCTTTCTCGCCTGCCGAGAAGGACGAGCTGGTTGAGGGGCTCTTGGCGGCATCCGCCCCGCGGCGGCGCCCCTGGGTCGCTCGCGCCGCCGCAATCGCCGGGCTGGCGCTCGTGCTGGGGGCGGGTGCGGGCGTGGCGCGCGCCACGGGGGCCATCGACGCCGTGGCAGCCTACGTGGCCAGCGCCTTCTGGGGAGGCCAGGCGTCTGATGACGTTGTGGGGCAGGTGGGGCGCCCCCTCGGCGCGAGCGCCGCCTGCGACGGTGTGACGGTCACGGCGGAGGCGGTCTACGGGGACCGCTACGCCTTTGCCGTGGTCCTCTCCGTCAAACGGGAAGACGGGGAGGACTTCGAGGGACTGCTCGACTCCGCGAGCCCCTCGAGTCGCGGCCTCTGCTTCGGGAGCATGTCCCTCGAGGTCGATGGCGGCGAGAAGGACGTCGTCTCCTCGGGCTCCTTCTCTGACGCGGATCCAGGAGACAATGCCCGTGAGTTCGTGATCTTGGCGAACGCCGGGATTGGGGAGGGGGGCGTGCAGGGCTCCACGGCACGGGTGACGCTGAGCGACCTCTACGTTCGCGGCGCTCATCCGGACGACCCCGACACCCCTCTGGCCGAGGGCGAGTGGAGCCTCGAGGTTCCCCTTGACTACGAGGACACCACCGTCGAGCTAAGTGCTGGGCAGGAGGTCGCGGTCGGGGGCGTCACCCTTACCGTGCGGGAGGCCGCGGTCGGGGGCGTCACCCTTACCGTGCGGGAGGCCGCGGTCTCGCCGCTCTCCGCGAGCTTCGTGTGCGAGGTGGGCTCCGGAGGCGCCGACCTGGCAAGTGCCCTCCCTGTGACCGTGACGCTCGTGGATGGAACCTCGTTTGAGGTGCTGAACGGGGGCTCTCAGGCGAGCCCGCGCCCGGACGGTGGCTTTGACGTCACCGTGGGCGTCATCTTCGACCGCATCCTCGACGTGAGCGACATCGCGAGCGTGGCGATCGGTGACGTGGTGATCGAGGTTCCCCGCAGATAGTGCAGGGTCCTTCTCGAAAGCGCCTTCTCGCGGCGTCGAGTGAGGGGACGCTTCAGTATCTCGAGGGTCCCACTATGATAAAATCTATAACAGATTGTGCGGGAATACCTGCTCTGGACCTTGTGCTGAGATGTCAAGACGAGTGTTGCCATCCGCTGTTGGGAGGTTGCCATGAACGAACGTCACCGAGCCATCCTTGTCGCCGCCGTCCTCTCCCTGTCGCTTGTCGGGTGCACCGCTGGCCCGTCCACCTCTCTGGACGATGCGTCGGACGAGTCCTTCGCCATCGAGGGCACCGACGCGATGGAGGAACCGGCCGCCGACGACCAGATGGTGACGCAGAATCGGCCGGTTCTTTCCGACAGGGACGTCATGGCCTCGATGTCCTGCGTCGAGCTCGATGAGGAGGGGCTTGAGAGGCTCCGACACTTCGGGTGGTTCGATCGCGCCGTCTCGGTCGAGGTCGGCGAGGTGGATGGCACGACGTGGTGGGTCGTCGCCGCGGAGCGGGAAGTCGACGGCGGCCTTCAGGAGGCCCGGTACGAGTACCTCACCGACGCACTCGGCAAGGAGGGCACCCCTACGGCGGAGTGGCTCGACTCCGACGATGCCACGTGGATCGTGCTGGAGTCGGGCAACCCGTGGAAGAGCGTGGACTGGGATCACGATCAGCTCGTGAGGGCCCAGTCCGCCCTCACCCTCGCGCGAGAAACGCTCAGCAAGAGCGGGTAGTGCATAAAACGGGACGTGCCTGAAGCGTGCGAATTCTTGCACGTTTCAGGCACGTCCCCAAATGTGCAAATGTGCGGCTAGAGCTCGAGCTCCCAGAGGTTGGACCAGCCGGGGAGGGGGAGGCCCGGGTAGGGGAGCCAGATTGGATGGTACCGCACGAATCCACGGCTCGCGTAGAGCGCGTTGGCGGGCACGTTGGCCACGTTCGTGTTGAGGCGCACCACCTTGGCGCCCAGCTCGCGCGCGCCCAAGATGCCAGCGGCGATGAGCGCGTCCGCCACGTGGCGCCCACGCGCGGCGGGGTCGACGGCCAGCAGGTGCCAGCCGGCGACGTCCTTCTTGGCACGCCGCTTCCAGCTGGGCCCGCCGAGGCCGGAGGCACGTCCGTTGCCCATGGAAGCGTCTCGGTTCACCGCTACCGCGCCGAGAAGGGCGGCGTCGTCCGTGGGCCTGCCGTCGCGCACTCCCGAGCGCTCGAACGCGCCCCAGTACGCCCCTGAGGCGAGAAGCTCGTTCGCCATGCCCGCGGGCGGCCACACGTCCTGGACCCAGCCCGAGGTCCCGGGCTCGGCGTCCACGTGGCGGTACAGCTCGTCGAGCTTCTCGGCCCAGAGGCCGGAGACGGGGACGCGGCAGACGGCGAGGTCGTCTGGGACCTCGACGCCGCGGGCCTCGTGGCACTCGTCGTTTCTCGCCACGCAGGCGAGGAGCTCGCGCGCCACCGCGGCGGGCGCCATCTTGGGGAGGTTGTGGTCGATGCCGGGCTCCACGACCTTGATCGCGCCGGGAATCGCGCTGACGATGCGGTCCGTCTCCTCGGGGAGGATCTCGTCGAACTCGCCCACCATCACGGTCACGGGGCAGTCGATTCCCGCGAGCGATGCGGCGTCGATCTGCGGGTTGTCCACCATGAGCTGCAGGAGCTCCGCGATGCGGGCGGACTCGGCGGGGGAGGGCACGGGCGTGCCGTCCTCCAGCACGGCGCCCTCGTAGCCCTCCTCGGCCCAGCGGCGGTTCTCAGCGGCGGCGAAGGCCATCCAGTCCGTGTCCTCCTGCGGCAGCCCGGCGGGCGTGAGGTTGGCGCCGAGCGCGGTGAGGCTGAGCACGTGCGCGCCCCAGTCGCGCGCGAGGAGAAGCCCCAGGATGCCCCCGTCGGAGAAGCCGAGCACGTGGACCTGCGGCACGCCCAGTCGCGAGCAGACCTCTACGGCATCCGCAGCCATGAGCTCGTAGGTGAGCGGGGCGGCGCCGCGCGTCGAGGCACCCTGGGAGCGCGAGTCCACGGCGGCGACCGAGCGTCCGCTCGCGCAGACGGCGTCGATCACGGGGCCGAAGATGCCGTGCTCCTCGCCGTTGCCGTGCAGCATGAGGACGGGCGGCACCTGCAGGTCCACGCCGAAGGGCGTTCCCGGCGCGTCCGTCACGCCCTCGGGCGCGTAGACCCACGCCACGATGGTGGCGCCGTCCGGCATGGGGCACTCCACGCGCGCGGCGAGCGGCGTCTGCGGCAGCGCGTACGGGCGCGGGACGTGCACGGGCGGGAACTCGACGGACATACCGGATCCTTTCGGTCACGTGTTCGAACGGTCTGACGAGAAGGTCCGGCGCTCGGACAGTCCTCGCCCCGCCCTTCTCGCTACTTGGAGCGAACCTGCGACGGGTGCTTCTCGAAGAAGTCGTAGCGCGGGGGCAGGGGCACGATCTTGTGCTGCTCGGGCGTCTCTCCGATCGCGGCCGCAAGCTCCACCGGACCCTCGAACGCGTGCTCCCAGCTGAAGAACAGCTCCGCCGAGAAGCCCATGTGCTCGCAGATCTTCTCGCAGCCGGAGGGCACGGCGGGGTGCATGAGCAGCGCCGTCGTGCGAAGCGCCACAAAGGCGTCGGCCAGGGCCTGCTCGTAGGCGTCATCGTCGCCCTTGGCGGCCTTGGAGGCCTCGTCCCAGCGCTTGTTGGCGGCGCGGCAGAACTCCTCGGCCACGGCAAGGGCGCCGTGCGCGTCGAACTCGTAGGCCCGGCGCTCGAAGGCGAGCGCGGCCTCCCGCGCGGCGTCTACGGCGTCGGCCGCGGGCGCGGCGGCGGGCAGGTGCGCGTCGCAGACGTTTGCCGCGCCGTAGAAGCAGCTGCGGGCGAGGCGGTTGAAGATGTTTGTCAGGAAGGCGCTCTCCTTGAGGGCGGGGTCCACCACGCGCGGGTCGTCGCGCACGAGCACGTCCTCGCCGGTCTTCTTGTCCTTGTGGGAGACGGAGGTGTCAAAGGCCTTGGGGTTGAAGGAGACGGCCTTCTGGTCCAGTCCGAGCGAGAGCCAGTGGGCGCGCAGCTGCTCGGGGGTGTAGGCGTCCAGGAGCTCCGCGGCCATGGGGGGCACGATCTTGCCGGAGCTCGAGGCCTTCTTGTTCATGAAGAGGATGTGGTAGTTGGCCACGGGCACGTCCTGCGTGAGCCCCCAGCCGAGCGCCTCCCAGAGGGCCGGCTGCGCCACGCAGTAGAAGTAGATGTTGTCCTGGCCGATGAACTGGTAGACGCGGGCGTCCTCGGAGCACCACCAGTCGTGCCAGTCGCGGCTGGAGTGGCGGCCCTCCGGTGCCAGCGAGAGCGCGGTCTGCGTGAACGAGATGGGCGCCCAGAGGCTCTCCGGCCACACCCACACGGTGAGCCCGGAGCTGCCCTCGAGCTCGGGCGCGTGCACGCCCCACTCGATGTTGCCGGTGATGCGCAGCGGCAGCAGGCACTTGCCCGTGCGGAAGCGGACGCCCGCGGCGTCGAGGACCTCGCGGGCCTCGTCGCGCGCCTCCCATCCGGAGAAGGTGAGCGAGAAGGACTGCTGGCCCTTCTCGGCCTCCGCGAGCACGTGCTCGGGGAGCTTGTCCGCCACGGCGTCGTAGGCCTCGCGGAACTTTGTCTGGACGTAGATCACGGGGTCGACGAGGCTCTCGCGCACGGTCTTGGTCACGACGGCGCGGACCTGCGGGTCGAGGTCCCACTCGTCCATGAGGCGCTCGAGCTCCTCGCGGAAGGCGGGGAGGTCGAAGTACCAGTTGTCCACCGGGCGAAGCTCCGGCGTGGTGCCGGTGAGCTGCGAGACGGGGGCGATGAGCTCCTCGGGGTCGAACTGGTGGCCGAGGTCGCACTCGTCCGCGTAGGCCTTCTCGGACTTGCAGCCGCGCACGGGGCAGCGCCCCTGCACCTGGCGACCGTTCAGGAAGGTGCCCGCCTCGACGTCAAAGAACTGGCGCGTGGTGCGGCGGTGCAGGTAGCCGCGCTCGTGCAGGCGGCGGATCAGCTCGTCCGTGAGGCGGGCGTGCACGTCGCGCGCGGGCTCGAGGCCAGATCCCGCGAAGAGGTCGAGCGAGATGCCGTATGCGTCGAGCGCCGCCTTCTGGGCGTCGTGGTTCGCGCGCACGTAGTCCTCGATCGTGCCGGCGTAGCCCTCGTTCTCCACCTTCTTGCGGAAGCCCTCCGCGATGGGGGAGCCGTAGCAGTCCGTGCCGGAGACGAAGAGCACGTTCTCGGGCCCGATGCGGTCGCGCAGGAAGCGCGCGAAGAAGTCCGCGGGGACGAAGACGCCGCCGATGTGGCCGAAGTGCAGGTTCTTGTTGCCGTACGGCATGCCGCCGGTGATGACGGCGCGGCGGGGGAAGCTCGGTCGGGTTTCGGGCATGTGCGCTCCTTATGGGACGGGTTCAGCCTTTCCATTTTGGCACTTCTTCCCATGGGGTACCATGAGCACATGCAAAAGATAGCCTCTCTGGACATTCTGGGTGACGAGGACCTGCAGCGTCGGGTCGTGCGGGTCTCGCTTATTGCGGCGGGGGCCACGGCGCTCGCCGCCGCCGTCGCCGGCGTGGCGACGGGCGCGCGCGAGGTCTCCTCCGTCCTCTGGTGGGCGGCGCTGGCCCTGGGCTGCCTCGTGCCGCTGCCCGTCCATGAGCTCGTGCACGGCGCTGCCTTCAAGCTGCTCTGCCCGGGCTGCCGCGTGTCCTTTGGCCTCCAGGACGCCTTCCTCTACACCAAGACCGACGGCGCGGTGGCGCCGCGCGGCCGCATGGCGGCCGTGCTCCTGGCGCCGGCGGTGCTGGTGACGGCGGGCGTCGCGGCGGCGGCGCTCGCGGCGGGGTGCCCGGTGCTCGCGGTTCTTCTCGCCGGGTTCCACCTCTCCGGCTGCGCCGGCGACGCGCTCATGGCCCGGGCCGCGCTCCTTGATCCCCGCTGCACCCACGTTCGCGACACGGACGTGGGAATCGACCTACTCTCGAGGGAGGTGGGGCCATGACGCCGCTCTTGCTCCACGCGTGCTGCGGGCCGTGCTCGCTCGAGCCGGTGCGCCTCCTGCGCGTGGAGGGCTTCGAGCCCACCATCCTCTGGACCAACCCCAACATCCAGCCGCTCTCCGAGCACGTCCGGCGCCTGGACACCCTGCGGGCCTGGGCCTCGGACGTCGCCCGCGTGGACGTGATCGTTGCCGGCGACGACCGCGCGGCCTGGGAGCGCGCCTGCGCCCCGGCCGGCTTCGACCGCGAGCGACGCTGCCGCGCCTGCTACGCGCTGCGCCTGGAGGAGGCGTGCCGCGTCGCGCGCGAGCGGGGCTTCGAGCACGTCTCCACCACGCTCGCGGTCTCGCCGTACCAGCTCTTCGACGCCTGCGGCGAGATCCTCCGCGCGGCCGCGGCGCGCCACGGCCTCACGCCCGTGTGGCGCGACTTCCGCCCGCTCTACCCCGAGGCCACGCGCGAGTCCCGTGAGCTGGGCATGTACCGCCAGAACTACTGCGGCTGCCGCTTCTCCGCGGCGGAGGCCGCCATCGAGCGCCACGAGGCGCGTGACGCCCGCAGGGCCGCCAAAGCCGCCGCACGGGCAGGCGCGTAGGCGGGGCGCGGGCATCGTCCTCAGCCCGTCCTCGATCACCATGTCTCTCCGGACAAAACCACCCCTCGCGAGGGCGGGTTCTGTCCGGAGAAACATGGTGATTGAAGCACGCGGCGAATGAGGCTGGCGGGCGGCGACTGCTCCGCCGCCCGGCGTCGGTCCCGGATCGCCGCGGCACGCCCCCTGGTGTAAGGATTTGGCAAGGGCGCCCGCCCGTCCTTCTCGCCCGTCGCCCCGTGGGCTACCGTGGTGGGGCCCGCAACCCCAGGAGGCGAGAAGGACGGTGTGAGATGATTGAGTGCCTGCTTACGAGCGCGAGCGGAACCATGGAGAGGGTGGAGGCCCCGTGCCCGGGGTGCTGGGTCAACGTCGTCGCGCCCACGGACGACGAGCGGGCGTGGCTCGAGGGCGAGCTCGGCGTGCTCCCCGAGTTCGTGCGCTCGGCGCTCGACGAGGAGGAGACCTCCCGCGTGGACTTCGACGAGGACGAGCGCCAGATCTTCGTCATCGTGGACTACCCGGTGGTGGACGAGGACGGCTCCGTGCGCGCCTCGCTCCCGCTCCAGTACGACACCATGCCCCTCACCATGGTCTTCCTCCCCGAGAAGAGCCTCTTCGTGACCATCAGCATCCGCGAGAACGAGGTGGTGGCGGACCTGAGGGACGGCCGGGTCCGCGGCGTGGACACCCGCTACCGCACGCGCTTCCTGCTGCAGGCGCTGCTGCACATCAGCCAGCTCTACCTCGTCTACCTGCGACGCATCGACCGCATCTCCTCCAGCACCGAGGCGCGGCTGCACGCCTCCGTGCGCAACGAGGAGCTCATCCAGATGCTCAACCTCGAGAAGTCGCTCGTGTACTTCTCCACCTCGCTCAAGGCCGACGAGGTGACGCTCAACAAGATCGCGCAGGGCCGCATCATCCCGCTCTACGAGGACGACCAGGACCTCCTCGAGGACGTGCTCGTCGAGGTGCACCAGGCCATCGAGATGGCCAACATCTACGCGGGCACCCTCTCCGGCACCATGGACGCCTTCGCGAGCATCATCTCCAACAACCTCAACATCGTGATGAAGGTTCTCTCCGTGATCACCATCGTCATGGCCATCCCCAACATCGTCTTCGGCTTCTACGGGATGAACGTCGAGCTTCCCTTCGACGGCGTGCCACTGCTTGACAACTGGGTGTTCCCGCTGCTCCTTGCCGCGGCGGGCTGCCTCGTCGCCGCGTGGATCTTCAAGCGCAAGGGCATGTGGCACTAGCGAGAAGAACCTCGGGTCGCCCGCGCCGTTCGGGGGATTCCCCACGGGCTCAGCGCTCGCTACGCTCGCTCGCTGCGCGAAGTCGCCCGTTGGGGGATCCCCCGAACGGCGCTGCGCTTCCTGGGCCTCTGGCGACAAGGTCCGCCGCGAGTTCCGCAGCGCGCGCCCTGTGCGCGCGAGGACTGTCTGAGCGCCGGGCCTTGTCGCCAGAGGCCGGGCCGGGAGTGCTATCGTAGGGCGCTGGAAAGACGCCGAAAGGACGCTCATGCGCACTGATGACTTTGACTACCCGCTGCCCGACGAGCTCATCGCGCAGGCCCCCGCGGAGCCGCGCGACTCGTGCCGTCTTCTGGCGCTGCACCGCGAGGACGGCTCCATCGAGCACCGGCGCTTCACGGACGTGCTCGACTACCTCGAGCCCGGCGACCTGCTCGTGGCAAACCGGACGCGCGTCATGCCCGCGCGCCTCGTGGGGCGCAAGCGCGGGACGGGCGGCGTCTGCGAGACGCTCCTCCTCAAGCGCCGCGAGGACGTGGACGCGCTCGGCGGCGTCTGGGAGTGCCTGGTCAACCCCGGAAAGCGCCTGCGCCAGCCGGGGACCGTCATCGAGTACCGCGCCGGGGGGCTGCACGCCCCGGAGTCCGCGCCGGTGGTGCTCACGGGCGAGATCGTGGACTTCGTCGAGGGAAGCAAGGGCGGCCGCCTCGTGCGCTTCTCGCCGGTGGGCGAGAAGGACGACGGCTCGCCGCGCACCCTGGACGAGGCCATCCACGCCGCAGGCCACGTGCCGCTGCCGCCCTACATCACCCAGTACGATGGCGACCCCGAGAAGTACCAGACGGTCTATGCCATGAGCGAGGAGCACTCCGCTGCCGCGCCCACGGCCGGGCTCCACTTCACCCCGGAGCTCATCGAGCGCATCCGCGAGAAGGGCGTGGGCTGGGCGACGGTGGAGCTCGAGGTGGGCATCGACACGTTCCGCCTGGTCACGGAGGACGACCCCACGCAGCACGTGATGCACACCGAGCGCTACCACGTCTCCCAGGAGGTCGTTGATGCCGTGCATGCCACCAAGGCGGCGGGCCGCCGCGTGATCGCCGTTGGGACGACGTCCGTGCGCTCGCTCGAGAGCGCCTGGGAGGAGGGCGCCGCGGCAAGCGTGCCGCCCGTGGCCGCCCGGCGCTTCGAGGACGCCGCCGGCACCGGTGACATCGTCGCCCGCGAGAACGCCACCACGAACCTCTACCTCATGCCGGGCTCGAAGTTCCACGTGGTGGACGCGATGATCACCAACTTCCACGTGCCGCGCTCGACGCTCATGATGCTCGTCTCCGCCTTTGCCACGCGCGACCAGATCACGGCCGCCTACCACGCTGCGATCGAGGAGCGCTACCGCTTCCTCGCCTTCGGCGACGCCATGCTCATCGAGTAGCCGCACTGGGTCCTGACGGTGGTCCTG
>CALUJT010000016.1 GCA_944321005.1 uncultured Atopobiaceae bacterium
ACGAAGTGGATGTTGCCGCGGCCGCCCGCGCCGCCGGGCGCCACGATGACGCGCTCGCCGGGCTGCGTGAGGTCGGCGATGTCGTAGGCCGGCGTCTGCGTGACGGGGTCGAGCTCCCTGACCACGGTGCCCACCGGCACGCGCAGCACGAGGTCGGCTCCGTCGCGGCCGTGACGGCGGGCTCCCTGGCCGTGCGTTCCGCGCTCGGCGCGGAAGTGGTGCTTGTAGCGGTAGTCGATGAGCGACGACAGCTGCGGGTCGGCCTCGACCACCACGTCTCCGCCGCGCCCGCCGTCGCCGCCGTCCGGGCCGCCCTTGGGCACGTAGGCCTCGCGCCTAAAGGACATGCAGCCCGCGCCGCCGTCGCCGCCGCGCACGTTGATGTGGGAAAGGTCGGTAAACGTGTTCTCCACGGGACTCTCCTTCTGTCGGTCTCTCATGGTACGGCAAGCGCGCGGGCGCGTCGAGCGGCGCGCCGCCTGGCCGGCGCCGCGGGCGTCCCCATCCACCCGCGCGCGTCGCCCATGGGGCCTCCCCCGCCACAAACCCAGTGCGATTGGGTGGCATGCTTGATGCGGCGGCCCGGGATGCACGTTATTCTCGCCGGGCGAGAAGGACGCGAGCTGGCAAAACGCCGCCGGGAACGCGAGAGGGCGCCCGCGGTGCCCGGAAACTTGCGACAGCGCATCAAGGATGCCGCCCAATCGCACCGCTTTCCGGGCACGGGGGCCGCCCCGGCGGACGCAAGGAACCGCGCGGCCCCGCTAACGAACGAGTGAACGTAAAACAATTCAACCAGACGCGACGGAGGCCCCGCAGAGGACCTCACGCCCCGCCGGGCACGCAGGTGCACAAAAAAGAGCCCCGACCGCAACCGGGGCTCCGAGTCGTGCTGTGTTGCGTCGGCGAGAGCCTAGGCCTCGCGAACGTGGACGCGGTGCTTGACGCCCTTGGTGAACTCGACGGTGCCGGCCGTGAGGGCGAACAGGGTGTCGTCCTTGCCGATGCCCACGTTGTCACCGGGGTGGATGTGGGTGCCGCGCTGGCGGACGAGAATCTCGCCGGCCTTCACGAACTGACCGCCGTAGCGCTTGGTGCCGAGGCGCTGAGCCTGGGAATCGCGGCCGTTGCGAGACGAGCCGAGACCTTTCTTGTGAGCCATGAGAGAACCTGCCTTCTGATACCGAGAAAAACGAGACTTACGCGGGGAGCTCGACGACCTTGATCTTCGTCAGGTTCTGACGGTGGCCGTTGGCGCGGTGGTAGCGCTTGCGCTTCTTGAGCTTGAAGACGAGGACCTTCTCGCCCTTGAACTGCTCGACGACCTCGGCGGTGACCTTCTTGTCCTGGAGCGGGGCAGAGCCAACGATGGTCTTGTCGCCGTCGTTCAGGAGAAGGACGGGGAGCTCGACCTTGTCGCCAGGCTGCGCGTCGAGCTTCTCGACGTCGATGACGTCGCCCTTGGCAACCTTATACTGCTTGCCACCAGTTGCTATGATTGCGTACATGTGGAGAACCCTTCATTGCTGGCGTGAATGCAACAGTTGCTTATATTACAAGCAGCGTCCCGACCCGTCAACATGCGTTGCGGTGACCCGGGCACCGTAAGGGAAAAGACGGTGCCGGCGTCGCGCCGGAGCGTTGCGGCCTTGCTCAGAATAGCGATGACGTGGCGATTGCGTCAGAGCCGCAGAAAGGTTCCACAATTCGCCCATCTTCCTCGTGGACCTGACGATGCCTCCGCACGCGCGGGGCGTCCGGGGCGGGCCGGCCCATCAAGGCGAAGGCGGCGTCGAGAAGAACCTGGGGCCTGAGTGAGACGCCGGCGCCGCAGAGCGTGTCAACGCCCACCGAGAGGCCTCCCGTCTCGTCCTCGCCCACGCTGTAGCCGCAGAGCGTCCGCGTGAGGTCGACGACCTTATCCTTCTCGCCGCGCAGGTAGCGCACCTCGCCCCGGCGCGCAATCTCCCTGATGGCGTCGAAGAGCTCGTCCGCGGGGCACGCGGGCCCAAGCCCCACGGACCAGTCCACGCGGTTGAGCCATGCCTCCAGAGCTGGAAGACGGCTCCCCACATAGGCAGCCCGGTAGGGCGCGATCGCGCGCGGAGTGGACGCCTCCAGGCGCCCGAGGGCCTCCTGCGGGTCCATGCGCTTGGTGAGACGCAGGTCAAAGTACTCGCAGCAAGAGCTCGCCCCCACGGGAAGCGCGCTCGAGAACTGGATGCGCATCCTCCTCGCGAAGCCGTTGCCCACCGAGAAGGGCAGTCCGGCGCGGCGTATGCAGCGTTCCACGGTGGAGATGAGGTCGAGGTGCCCGAGGTAGGCGAGCCGGCTGTCCTTGACGTATGCCACGCGCAGGCGCGGCAGCTCGGCCTTGGTCGGCAGGTCCTGGGGCCTCACCGAGAAGGGCTGGGGCCTGGGATCGCTCATGACCTCACCCCCTGGATGACGTTGTGGACGCCGAGCGCGGGACAGACCCCGCAGCCCGTGCAGCTCTCGCGCGTGCAGTCCGGCGTGGTCACGCCCTCCACCGCGCGGCGCCACTCGCGCTGGAGGTAGCCCATCGAGACGCCGGGCGAGGTGTGCCCCCAGGGCAGCGCCGCCGTGAGCGGGAACTCCTCGCACGCCACCTCCTCGAGGTCGAGCCCGCAGGAGCGAGCCGCCTCCTCCCACGCGCGGAAGTCGAACTCGCTCGTCCACGCGTCGAAGCGGCACCCCCGCTCCCATGCGGCGCGCACGAGCGAGAAGCCGGCGCGCCCCATCTTGGAGAGCGCGCCCTCCACGAGCGAGACGTCGGCGTCGTGGTAGGAGACGCGTATCGCGCGGTCGCGCACCTCGTGGAGCAGGAGCTGCTGGCGGCGGCGCACCTCGTCCGGACGGAGCTGGCCCACCCACTGGAAGGGCGTGTAGGGCTTGGGGACGAGCACGGCCACCGAGATGGATACGGAGACGCCGCTCTTGGGACCGCGCCCCACGACCTCGCGCCCGATCTCGAGCACGCGCTCCGCCATGCGCGCTATGCCCACGACGTCCTCGTCCGTCTCGGTTGGAAGGCCGATCATGAAGTAGAGCTTCATGCGTCGCCAGCCCGCGGCGAAGGCGTTTCTCGCCGCGCGCTCGAGGTCCTCCTCGGTCACGTTCTTGTTGATGACGTCGCGCAGGCGCTGGCTTCCCGCCTCGGGTGCGAAGGTGAGGCCGCCGCGCTTGCCTCCGGCAACGGCGGCCGCCATGTCCACCCCGAAGGAGTCCAGGCGCTGCGACGGGATGGAGACCCTGATCCCCCGCCCCTCGAGGGCGACGTTCATGCCGTTGAGGATGGCCTCGCACTGGGAGTGGTCCGTCGTGGAGAGCGAGGTGAGCGAGATCTCGTCGTGGCCGCTCGCGAGGAGCCCCTCCACGCCGCAGCTCACGACCTGCTCGGCGGGGCGCTCGCGCACGGGGCGATAGGTCATCCCCGCCTGGCAGAAGCGGCACCCGCGCGCGCAGCCGCGCAGGACCTCGAGCGAGAGGCGGTCCTGAACGATGCCCATGTAGGGGACGATGCGCTGCGCCACGGCAGGGGTGGCGGCGAAGTCGTTGACGCAGCGCTTGAGGACGACCTCGGGGACGTCCTCCCCGGCGCGGGGCACGGCGCGGCCCCAGCGCGTGGTGCCCTCGTCGACCACTACGTCGTAGAGCGAGGGGACGTAGGTGCCGGGCACGAGCGCGAGCCGTCGCAGCAGGTCCGCGCGGGAGAGCCCCTCGGCGCGGGCGTCCCGGATGCATGCGCAGACCTCCACGATCGACTCCTCGCCGTCCCCCAGGAGCACGGCGTCGAAGACGGGGGCGAGCGGCTCGCAGTTCCAGGCGGAGGGCCCGCCGGCCAGGATGATGGGGTCGTCCACGTCCCTCTCGGCGGAGGTGAGGGCGATGCCGGCGAGGTCGAGCGTCTCCAGGACGTTGGTGGCCACGAGCTCGTGCGCGAGCGTGAAGCCGATGGCGTCGAACGAGGCGAGCGGGGCGGCGCCCTCGAGGGAGAGCAGGGGCACCCCGCGCTCGCGCATGAGGGCGGACATGTCCTTCCAGGGGAGGTAGCAGCGCTCGCAGCTCATCCCCTCCCGGGCGTTGACGTTGTTGTAGAGGATGGCGACGCCCAGGTTGGGCTGACCCACCTCGTAGACGTCAGCGTAGACCATGCAGAGGTGGAAGGGACCGTCCTGCTCCTCGCAGGCGCCCCATTCGTGGTTGAGGTAGCGGCTGGGGTGCTCCACGTGGGGCAGCAGCGGCTCGATCAGGTGGAAGAGGTTCTCGCGCGGCGCCCTCATGCCCCCGCCTCCCCCACCGTGACGTACCCGTCGTCCGGGCGGGAGGGCTCGGGACGCGGGGCCGAGAAGGACGCGCGGGCAGGAGCCGTCTCGGCGGGGCGGGGCTCGGGCCCGGGAATCTCGACCGTGCCGTCCTCGAGCTCCAGGCGCAGCCGCAGCGCGCGCCCGGTGGCGACGGTCCCGCCGTAGCCCACGCCCGCCTTGAGCAGGCCGCCTATCCCCGGGACGAGGCCCACGAGGGTGCGGGCGAGGGCACGCCACGCAAGCCCGGCGCCAAGGACCCCGGCGAGCTCCGCGGCGCGCTCGAGGCTCACGTCGCACCCGTACGCCGCGGCGATGTCGAGCGCGAGCATGGCCTGGTTGGCGCACATGATGGGCAGGTCGGAGCCGGGGACGAGGCTCACGGCGCCCACGGCCGCGTTCTCAACGGCACAGCGCGAGACGAGGGCGTCGGTCACCGCGCGGCGGCAGAAGGGGAAGTTGGCGGCGAGCGCGAGGCGCTTCTCGGCGATGCCGGCCATCCAGGCGGCGAGCTTCTCGGAGAGGGCCTCCTCGCTCGAGGCCGCGACAACGCCCACGAGCGCGGCGGCCTGCTCCGGAAGCTCGAGGCGCGGGGCGTCGAGCGCGCCCTCCACGACCACGCACACCGGCACGCCCGAGCGCGCGTACGAGCCCACGAGCTCGGCGCCGCCCTCCCCCACGAGGGCAAGAACGAGGTCGGGGTCCTCCTCCCCGCGAGCGGGAAGCCTCATGTCGCGGACCTCGACGACGCCGCCCGGCCGCTCGGCGGCGAGCGCGCCCTTCACGAAGAGGGCCACCTCGCGCGGACACGCGGGGTCCACGTGCACGCGCACCACGACCCGCTCGTCGCGCGCAGCGAACGAGCCCCTTCCCGAGGAGAGGACCTCGAGGACCCTCCCCATGGAAACCTTCCTGGAAGCCATCTGCGGGCGCTCCCCTCCCCGGGCATCCCCGGACGAACGTCTGGCTGCGGAGCCGATGGGCGCGAGCGGCCCCGGGCTCTCGGAGCCTAACATTATAGTTGCTCGCCGCCCGGAACCGCCCTCGGAACAGCGGCCGCGCCACCCCCGCCCCCCGCGCTCGCTTCGTTGAATCGGCAGCCGCGGCAGAACGCCCCCGCGATTGGGCAAAACACTTGATGCCCCCATGCCTCCCACGCCGGGAACGAGGGTCCGCTTAACGTCCCGCTTGTCCTTCTCGCCAGAAAGATGGGGCGAGTGGGCAACATAATTGATTTTGCCAGGGTTTTATATCAAAGCTTCTGCCCAATCGCTGCGGGCTCCGGCCAAGGCGCCGGATCGAGAAGCCACGGAGGTCCCGCATGCCCAATCACCCGACAGATGTGGCAGGGACGCAGGGCGGGAGGAGACGCCAGGCGAGAAGGACGGGCGAGAAGGACGGGCGAGAAGGACGGCGAGAAGAGCGGGCGAAAAGGACCCGGCAGCCAGAAGCGCGGTGCCGCCGCGCGCGGCCGCTAGGCCACCTTCTGGCGGTGCCTCCACACGGACTGCACGAGCCCCACCGCCGCGAGCTGCGTGACCATGGAGGAGGAGCCGTAGGTCATGAAGGGCAGCGGGATGCCGGTGATGGGCATGATGCCTATGCACATGCCCACGCTCTCCAGAACCTGGAAGGTCCACATGGCGGCGCATCCCACGAGCACGAGCTTTGAGAACGTGGACTCGACCCTCATGGCCAGGAAGACGGTGGCGAGAATCATCCAGGCGTAGAGCGCGAGCAGAAGGACCGAGCCGACGAAGCCGAACTGCTCGGCATAGGTGGCAAAGATGAAGTCCGTCTGGGACTCGGGGACGAAGCCCAGCAGGGACTGCGAGGCGTTCCCGAAGCCCTTCCCCAGTAGGCCGCCGGAGCCGATGGCGATCATGGCCTGGATGAGGTTGTAGGCGTCCTCCGAGCTCGAGCCCTCGGGGTCGAGGAAGACGGTGAGGCGCGTGAGCTGGTAGGGCTTGAGGATGTGGGGCAGCCCGTCGATGGACGATGTTATGACCACGAGCGCGGACACGCCCACGATGAGGGCGATCGTGGCAAGGACCCAGGTGCGCGGCGCGCCGCTGCAGATGATTATCGTGGCGCCGGTGAAGAAGATCATGAGGCCGGTGCCGAGGTCGGTGACCATGATGAGCAGGAGCGGCACGAGGAGCGTCCCGCAGAGCCGCGCGTAGTCCGCGAACGTCTCGATCTTCCCGTTGTACTGGGCGCAGGCGGAGGCCATGAGCGCGATGACGACGAGCTTGGAGGGCTCGGAGGGCTGGAACCGCAGGGGGCCTATCCGCACCCAGCCCAGGCCGCCGAGGCCGCCCTCGACGCCGAGCCCCGGAACGAGGGGAAGGGCGAGCATGACGCAGGAGAGGACGAAGAGGGCGGTCGTGAGGTTGGAGAGGTTGCGGTAGTCGTAGCGCCACACCACGACGGCGGCGGCGAAGCCCAGGGCGATGCCCGCGAGGTGGCTCGTGAAGTTGACCTCGCCCTCGAGCGCCAGCGCGCACGACCACATGTTTATCACGCCAATGAGCACGATGAGCAGGGCGGGGATGAGCTGGGAGAGATAGACCCTCCCCAGCGGCCCCTGCCTGCCCCCCACCTTCCCGCCCTGGGAGGGCTGCCCCGCCACGCGCTGGGCGATCGACGAGATGCCGCCGCGCGCGGTGCCTGGGCCCGTCATCTCTCTTGCCATGGTCCCTCCCTAGTCCGCGGACTCGGACGCCGCCGTGCTCGTGTCCGGCTGCCCGTAGATCTGGCCGTAGATGTCACGCACGACGTACATGGCCGTCGTGGCGCCCCAGTCCGCGCCGTCGACGTTGGCGCAGACGACGTACTTGGGGTCCTCGGCTGGGGCGAAGGAGCAGAACCAGCCGACGTTTCCCTCCGAGGACTGCTGCTCGGCGGTGCCGGTCTTGGAGAGGACGGTCACGTCGAGGTTGGTCCAGTGCGAGGCCTGCGAGGCGCTCTCGCGATAGGTCACGCCCTCGAGGCCGCTGTCGACGAGCTGGCGATAGGTCTCGTCCTCCTCGATGTCCCTCAGGGTCTCGCAGCGGTACTCCGAGACGAGGCCGTCGCCGATGCGCGCGCGGACGCCCCTCATGAGGTGGGGGCGCCACATGGGCCCCCCGGTGGCGATGCTGCAGTAGGCGGCCGCCATCTGGAGGCTCGTCACGAGCATGTCCCCCTGCCCGATGGCGATGTTGCAGTTCTCGCCACCCTGCCAGGTGGCGTCCTCGTCAGAGTATCCGAGGCTCTTGAAGTACTCCCACTTCCACGCGGCGTCGGGAACGCGGCCGGCCTCCTCCCCCGGGAGGTCGACGCCCGTCTTCTGCCCGAGGCCGTACTCGCGGAAGGTCTCCTGCATGCCCTCGGGGTTGTCCTTCGAGTAGTAGAAGCCCTTGCCTATCTCGTAGAAGACGACGTCGCAGGAGAACGTGATGCCGTCGGCGAGGTTGATGCCGCCGTGGCCGCTCTCCTGCCAGCACTTCATGCCGGCCTGGTCCGACTGGTTGCCCGACCACGTCCACCAGCCGGTGCAGACCCAGCTGGAGCTGGGGGTGGCGATCCCGTTGTCGAGGGCGGCGAACGCGGTGAGGGGCTTGATGACCGAGCCGGGCGGGTACTGCCCCGCGATGGCGCGGTTGAGCATGGGGTAGTTGGCGCTCTCGGCCTGAAGGTCCTCCCAGTCGGAGGCGGAGATGCCGCCGACGAAGACGCTCGGCGAGAAGGTCGGGTAGCTCGCCATGGCGAGGATCTCGCCGTTGGTGCAGTCGATCGCCACGGCGGACCCGCTGGCGGGCTTCTCCTCCGAGGCGAGGTCGTCGACGATTCGCTTGAGGGACGCCTCGGCGGCCGCCTGGATGTCGGCGTCGATGGTGAGCACGAGGTCGGAGCCTCGCTGCGGCTCGATCGTGGTGGAAAGCCCCACGACGTCCCCGTGGGCGTTGACGTAGACGAGCTGTTCGCCGCGAACCCCCTGCAGGACGCTCTCGTACTGCAGCTCGATGCCGGTCTGTCCCACCACGTCGCCGGACCGGTACCCGATCTGTGTCCCGTCGCCCGAGGCGCTCGACTCGAGCTGCTCGGCGGTGACGGTTCCGGTGTAGCCCACCACGTGGGCCGCGAGGGACCCCAGCGGGTACGAGCGCTGCGTGCGCTCCTCGATGGTGACGCCGGGGAACACGTCGGGGTGCTCGCCGATGTAGGCGACGACGCGACGAGACACGTCCACCGAGACGGTCCTGAGGCTCTGATAGCCCGCCGAGGTGTCCTGGAGCTTGCGACGGACCGCCTGGGCGGGCATCCCGATGAGGTTGGCGAGCAGCTGGACCTCGACCTCGTCGTCGACGACGTCGGACTGCGCGGAGACGGTGAGGCTCGCGCGGTTGGTCACGATCTCCTTGCCGTTCCTGTCGAGGATGCGTCCGCGGGGCGCCTGCGTGTACACCGTGCTCGTCCTGTTGGACTCGGCGCGCTCGGCATACTCGTCGGCCGAGACGAGCTGCATGGACCAGAGGCGTGCGAAGAGCGCGGCAAAGATCGCGCCCACCGCCACGGAGAGCCCCACGAGCCTGGACGAGAGCGTCTTGTCCGAGGAGGAGTCCGACCCGCCGGAGGCGCGGGGGGCGGAGCCGCCGATGTCAAACGTGAAGGCCGCCTCGGAGCGCCCGAAGACGATGAACACGACGATGAGCGCAACGGCGAGCACCGCGCAGACGATGACTATGACGACGGAGAGATCCATGAGGGGCCCCTAGAAGCCGCGCTTGCCAAAGTGGCCGCCCCCGAGACCGGAGCCCGAGACGTGCATCCTCGAGAAGTAGTAGGCGAAGGGGACGAAGAACACGGCGGTGAGAAGCGCGGTGGGAAGCGTCCTGAAGACGATGACGTCCAGCAGGGAGTCGGCCTGTCCCACGAGGAGCATGGCGAGGTGATAGACGAGGCTCACGCCCAGGTCGGCGCCGCAGAAGAGCGCAAGCGTGACCGCCAGGTCGCCGGACATGCGGTTGCGCTCCTCGAGGCCGAGGAGAAACGAGGAGACCGTGAGGCAGAACGCCATGAGGCCTATGGGGCCGGTCGTGGAGAGGTCGAAGAAGAGGCCGGCGAAAAAGCCCACGAGGACGGCCCGCCTGCCGCCCACGAGAAGCGCCACGCAGGCGGAGAAGATCAGGGCGAAGTTGGCCCGGCCGTTCCCGAGGCCGATGTTGGGCGCGAGGGCGAGCTGCGCCACGCCGCAGATGACGGCCAGCACGGCCGCGCTTCTCGCCTCGCGGTTCCTGTCTGCCACCTGCATGTCACACCCCCTGGTAAGCGTCGTCCCCTGTGCCGTCGGCGCCCGCGGCGCCCTCCTCGTCCCCCTCGCCCGAGGAGTCGTCGGGCTCACCTGCCGCCGCTGCACCCTTGGTGTCCTGGGCGTCGGCCGCGGCGATGTCCTCCTCGGTCGCCTGCTGCTCCTCGGTGAGGGAGGTGATGACGAGCACCTCCTCGTTGTTCTCGGCGTGGGCGTAGGGCTCCACGACTATGGTGAGGTACGCGGCGCCCGGCGCGTTCTCGACGCTCGTCACCTCGCCCAGGGGGAGCCCCTTGGGGAAGACGCCGCCGAGGCCGCTCGTCACCACGACGTCGCCGATGGAGACCGAGCCGTCGGAGGGAATGAGCGAGAGGCGGAGCTGGTCCCCCACGGTGCCCTCGAGCATCCCCTGGAGGCGGCTCGACTGAAGCATGGCGGAGACGGAGGAGTTCTCGTCGGTGATCAGGCGCACGGTCGAGGTGGTGGGCCCGCACTCCACGATCTGGCCGATGACGCCGCTCGAGGAGGTCACCGGCATGCCGACGGACACCCCGGTGAGACTCCCCTTGTCGATGGTCACGGTGGAGGACCAGGAGTCGGTGGACCCGGAGATGATGTGGGCGGCGGTTGACTGCAGGTTGTTGACGTCCTGCAGGTCGAGCAGGCCCTGGAGCCTCTCGACCGACATGGCCGCCTCCTCCAGCTCGACGTTTCTGGCCCTGAGCCTCTCGTTCTCCTCCCGGAGCTCGGAGAGGGTCTGCTGGTCGGCCGTGAGGTTGGTGAAGACGTTGCCGAGCCCCTGGAAGGGCATCGAGAGCGTGGAGCCGAGGTAGCGCACCGGCGAGGTGACGGTCTGGAAGGCACCGCGGACAAGGCCGAGGGGCCCCTCGTCGCCCATGCGGCAGCTCGCGGTGAAGAGGGCTATGGACACGATGACGCAGGCGACGAGGGCGCCCCCGCCGCCTCCCTGCCGAGCGTTTCCGAGCGTCGGCCCCGAGGGCCGGCGAGTTCCGGTGAGAGGCACGCCTGCTAGCTCGCCTTCTGAACGAATCCGCCGGAGAGGGCGTTGGCCTCGAGCACGCGCGCGCATCCGTTGACAACGTTCTCGAGGGCCGTGGGGCTCACGTTGACGGGAACGCCGGTCTCCTCGCGCAGGCGCTGGTCGAGGCCGCGGAGAAGCCCGCCGCCGCCGGTGAGGAGGATGCCGTAGTACATGAGGTCGGAGGCGAGGTCGGGCGGCGTGACGTCAAGGGCGTCCTTGACGGCCTTGGTGACCTCGTCGAGGGGACGGTCGAGCGCGCGACGGATCTCCTCGCTCTCGATGCGAACGGACTTGGGGAGGCCGCTCATGACGTCGCGGCCGTTGGCCTCGACGTCGAGCTCCTCCGCGAGCGGGGCCGCGGAGCCCACCTTGATCTTGATGTCCTCGGCCGTGCGCTCGCCGATGGAGAGGTTGTAGGCGTCGCGCACGTGCTCGAGGATGGTCTGGTCGAACTCGTCGCCCGCCGTGCGGATGGACTGGGACACGACGATGCCGCCCATGGAGATGACGGCGACCTCCGTCGTGCCGCCGCCGATGTCGACGACCATGGAGCCGGTGGGGTCCTCGATGGGCAGGTCGGCGCCGATGGCGGCGGCCATGGGCTCCTCGATGAGGTAGGCCTGCCGGGCGCCCGCGGAGATGGTGGCCTCGAAGACGGCGCGCTTCTCCACGGACGTGACGCCCGAGGGAACACACACGACGACGCGCGGCCTGGGAGACCAGGGGTAGCGGCGCTCGCGAGCCTTCTCGATGAAGTAGCGGAGCATCACCTCCGTCACGTCAAAGTCGGCGATGACGCCGTCCTTGAGGGGGCGCTCGGCGATGATCGAGCCGGGCGTGCGGCCGATCATGCGCTTGGCGTCGGCGCCCACGGCGAGCACGCGGCTCTCGCTCTTGTCGATGGCCACGACCGAGGGCTCGTTGATGACGATGCCCTGGCCGCGCACGGCGACGAGCGTGTTGGCGGTGCCGAGGTCGATCGCGAGGTCGCCGCCGTATTCGCCGAAGAGGGAGTCAAAGAGAGACATGCGAATCCGCCCTAGTTCTCCGAGTTGTCACCGGACGCGCCCTGGGACGCGTACTCCGGGGTCACCGTGGTGACCTTCCAGCTGATGCCGTCGCGGACGAGCTCGACGGTGTAGTCCTGCTCCCCGCCCTCGGCGAGCGTGGCGGTGAGGTAGACCGTGGACTCGGTCATGCTGCGGTCCACGCCGAGGACGGTGACCGTGGTGTCACCGGTGGGCATGACGTCGGACATCTCCTCGATGACGCTCTCGGAGGTGCCGGAGGCGACGTAGGGGTCGAGCTCCTGGCCTGAGGACTTGGCCTCGAAGAGGCTCTCGGCGACGGACTCCTGGGTGGGCCAGCCGTACCCCTTCACGTAGCCGAAGACGCCCGCGCCCGCGACGAGAAGGAGCAGAACGAGGATGAAGATGAAGACCTTGAGGCCGGTGTGACGGTGCTTGCGCTTGACCTTGCGGTCGTGCTTGTCAGCCGCGACGAGGTCCTCCTCGGTGACGGAGAAGAAGCCCGTGTCCTCGGGCGAGGGCATGAGCTCGCCAGAGGCGCCGGTGGGGTCGAGGGGGTCGTAGCCGCCGCCGTAGCCCGCCGCGGCGAGGAAGGCGTCGGTCTCGGAGGGACGGCGCTCGGCGAGGGCCGCCACGGCCTTGCGCGCGGCGTCATAGGAGGCCTGGGCCTCGGGAGAGAGCGTGAGGGTGCCGTCGGCGGTGGCGTGGCCGAAGGCGTCGACCGCCTCGGACATGCGGTTGGCGGCGACGTAGGCCAGGCCGAGGTCGCGCCAGATCTGGTTCTGGTTCTCGAGCGGCGTGGTGAAGTCGAGGGCGGTGCGGTAGGCCTCGACGGCGTCGACGGGGCGCCCGAGCCTCATGAAGCAGCCCCCCAGGTCGGAGAGGGCGACGGCGGGCGCGGGGTTGGCCTCGTCGATGGCGGCGCTCCTGTACGCCATGCCGGCGCTGCGAACGTCCCCGAGCTTCTCGTACGCGGAGCCGAGCGCCATGTACGCCTTGTAGGGGGTGGCGTAGGACTGGTCCTGGACCGCCTCGTTGAGGGCGGCCACCGCCTCCTGGGCGCGGCCGGCGGCGAGAAGGGCCCTGCCGCGGTTGCAGGAGAGCGCGCCGCGCTTGCCGTAGGCCTCGTCCCCGAGGGCCGACTCGTAGGCGCGGGCCGCCGCGTCGAACTGGCCGAGCTTCATGTACGCGTTTCCGCGAAGGTGGTCGACCTCGCCGGCCGCCTCGCCGGGGGCGGTGGCGGCCGCGAGCTGCGTCACGGCCCCAAGCCAGTCACCGCTCTGATAGGCGTGCTTGCCGGACTCGTATGCCTGCTGATTCACTGTGCCCTCCATACCTCGTGCGCGCTAGGCGCGGACGTGCTCGATCCTGACGGAGTTGATGACGTCGCCCTGGCGAAGCTCGCGAACGACGTCCATGCCCTCGACGGTGGCACCGAAGACGGTGTAGCCGGAGTCGAGGCCGTGCTGGGGACCGAGGCAGAAGTAGAACTGAGACCCCGCGGAGTTGGGGTCCATGGAACGCGCCATGGCGAGGGCGCCGTCAACGTGGGAGTTGTTGGGGTTGACGGTGTACTCCTCGCGGATGCGGTATCCCGGACCGCCGGTGCCGGGGCGGCCGGAGGGGCCGGGGCGTCCGGCGGCGACATCCTCGGGGGACATGTCCCTCGTGTTGGGGCAGCCCCCCTGGATGACGAAGCCGGGAACGTAGCGGTGGAACTTGAGGTCGTCGTAGAAGCCCGACTCGGCGAGCTCGCAGAAGTTGGCAACGTGGACGGGTGCCCCGGCCCCGTCGAGCCGGGCGCGGATGACGCCCCTCGACGTGTCGAAGACGGCGACCTCGTCGCCCCTGACCTCGTAGGCGGGATTGTAGAGCGGGTCCTGGATGAAGCCCATGCGCCATCCCCCTTCGTCCGACTGGCCCTTTCGGCCCAAAGCTAGCAACTCTGAGATTTTAGCAAGAAGCGCGCGATTTCACACATTCGGCAGAGTGCTAGTCGGTTGAGGGCGCCCAGTCCTCGTAGTTCTCGGCGAAGAGCAGGGCGAACGAGCGCCCGGACGACACCTCGGAGATGATCTCGGCGCTGTCGGCGGAGGGGTCCTCCGAGGCGGCCGAGATCTCCCACGCCTCCACGAGGGCGTCGCTTCGGTTCCTCAGCCAGTTCCCGAGCGTGTTGAGGTTCTTCATGTCGTCTGCCCAGGGGCTCGTGTCGTCGAAGGTCCCGCTCATGTCGTCGATGAGGTTCGAGATGTCAATGGCGACGGCGCGGGCGTTCTCGAGGCCGGCGGCGCGGGCCTCGGCGTCACCGGAGACGCCCGTATCGCGCAGCTCGCTCTCGGAGTCGTCCACGCGCGAGGAGAGCTCGCCCAGCTCCCTGTAGAACCTCTCCATGTTCTGCGCGACCTGCTCGACGGCGCTCACCTGGTCTCCGGACTCGTCCTGCCCCGTGAGGCTGTCGACCGTACCCGGGAACCCCTGCATCGAGGTGTCCGCGGGCGTCTTTGCCGAGATGCTCGTGGCGTCCGGGTCCCAGGGGTGCGTGATGACGAGCGCGGCGCCGCCCACCACCGCCACGGCGAGCGTGGCGGCGAGCGCGAAGGCGCGCGTCCGGGGCATGCGGTCCCCGAGCGCCGTGGGCGTGGAGGAGCCGTCGGCACCGGGGATGGCGCTCTCGATGCGCGTCATGACGCTCGTCTCCTCCTCGGACACCGGGATGACCCCGGTGTCGCCGATGGAGGGCAGGGATATGTCCCGGGTGCGCCTGACGGGCGCGGGGGAGCTCGAGGGGCGAACGTCGGAGCCGCACTTGGGGCACACGTCGGCCCCCGGCGGCACGAGGGCCCCGCACCCGGGGCACCACGTGGCGTCGGCGAGCGAGAGCTTCTGCGTCACGTCGAGCGGCTCGTGGCATCGCGGGCACGAGAGCGCGCCGTCGCTCACCAGGGCGCCGCAGGAAGGGCAGATCACGGGCGTCTCCCCTCCCCGCCTAGCGGAGGCTCTCGAGGACGTACGGGAGGATGCCGCCCCTTGCCAGGAAGGCGCCCTCCATGGGCGTGTCCACGCGCACGAGGCACGTGAACGTCACCACGTCCCCGCCCGGCCTCGTCGCCCTCACCTCGACGCTGCTCGGGACCGGAAGGCCGCCGGAGAGGTCCACCGGGTCGACGTCGAACGTCTCGCACCCGGTGAGGCCCAGGGTCTTGGCCGTCACGCCCTCGGGCAGCTGAAGCGGGAGGACGCCCATCTGCACGAGGTTGGAGCGGTGGATGCGCTCGAAGCTCTCCGCTATGACGGCCCTCACGCCCAGGAGGAGCGGACCCTTGCCGGCCCAGTCGCGGCTGGAGCCGGAACCGTAGAGCTTGCCGGCCACCACCACGAGCGGGACCCCCGCCTGCGCATAGGCCTCGGCGGCGTCGAAGATGGGGACCACCTCGCCGGTGAGGAGGTTCTCCGTCCAGCCTCCGAGCCTCCCGTCGGCGAGCTCGTTGCGCAGGCGCACGTTGGCGAAGGTGCCTCGCGCCATGACCTCGTGGTTGCCGCGACGGGCGCCGTAGGTGTTGAAGTCCTCGCGGGCGACCCCGCGCTCGGTGAGGTAGCGGGCGGCCGGCGAGTCGGCGGCGATGGAGCCCGCGGGCGAGATGTGGTCGGTCGTGACGAAGTCGCCGAGAAGGGCGAGCGCCCGGGCGCCGCGGACCTCGATGACGTCCTGCTCGCGCGCGATCTCGAAGTAGGGCGCGCGGCGGACGTAGGTGGAGGCGGGGTCCCAGGGGAACGTGGCGGAGTCACCGGACTCGATGGCCCTCCAAGCGTCGGAGCCCTCGAGAAGGCCGCGGGACCCCTCCTCGAAGAGCCCGGGCTCGAGGTGCTCGGCAAGGGCGGAGGCGATCTCCTCGTCGGTGGGCATGACGTCGGCGAGCATGACCGGGGCCCCGTCGGAGCCCGTGCCGAGGGGCTCCGTGGAGAGGTCGACGTCCATGGTGCCGGCGACGGAGTAGGCAACCACCAGCGCGGGCTGGCAGAGGTAGTTCTGCGCGACGTCGGGCGAGATGCGTCCCTCGAAGTTGCGGTTGCCGGAGAGGACGCTCGTGAGCTCGAGCTCGGAGGCGTGCGCCTTGAGGCACGCCTTGATCTCGCCGGAGTTGCCGATGCAGCTCATGCAGCCAAAGCCGCAGGTGTAGAAGCCAAGGGCGCGCAGGGGCTCCACCAGGCCGCAGCGCTCGAGCAGAAGCTCGGTGGCGTGGCTGCCCGGCGCGAGAACCTTCTTGACCCAGGGCCTGGGGGAAAGCCCGCGCTCGACGGCGTGCCTGGCGAGAAGCCCCGCCGCGACCATCATCGCCGGGTCCGTGGCGGTGGTGCAGCTCGTGATGGCCGCGATGGCTATGGTGCCGTGACCGAGCGCGCCCGCGCCCTCGACGTCGACCCTCTCGGAGAGGTCGCGGCCGTTGGCGAGCGCGGAGGACTCGAAGCGCTCCTTGAGGCCGGCCACGGAGACGCGGTCGTGGGGGCGCGAGGGACCGGCGAGCGAGGGCTCCACCGTCCCCAGGTCGAGCTCGAGCGTCCTCGCGTACGCCCTGTCGCCGCCGTCGCCTATGACGCCCTGTGCCTCGAGGTAGGCGCGTGCGAAGGCGAGCTCGCCCTCGTCGCGACCGGCGAGCGCGAGGTAGCCGAGCGTGGCGTCGTCCACGGGGAAGAGCGTCGCCGTGGCGCCGTACTCGGGCGTCATGTTGGCCACGCAGGCGCGCTGCGTCGCGGTGAGCGAAGCCACGCCGTCGCCCGTGACCTCCACGATCTGGCCCACGACGCCCGCCGAGCGCAGGAGCTGCGCCACCGTGAGGGCGAGGTCCATGCCGGAGACGCCCGCGCCGAGAGACCCCGCGAGACGAAGCTCGGTGACGGGCGGTACGAGCATGGAGACGGGCTGGC
>CALUJT010000017.1 GCA_944321005.1 uncultured Atopobiaceae bacterium
AGCTGGTGGCAGATGCCGCCGCCGGGCGGGACGATCTCGACGTTCTCGAAGGAGCGGCTCGCCCACTTGAGGAAGGCGAAGCGCTCCCTGTTGCGCGCGGCCTCGGCCTCCTGGTTCTTCTCGACCGCGCAGGCGCACTCGGCCTCGTCCGCGATGACGGAGTGGTCCACCACCAGGGTGCAGGGGATCTGCGGGTTCACGCGCATGGGGTCCCCGCCGCGCTCCACCATGGCGTCGCGCATGGCGGCGAAGTCGACGAACACGGGCACGCCGGTGAAGTCCTGGAAGAGCACGCGCGCGGGCATGAACTCGATCTCGTCCCCCGCGCGGCCCTCGGTGCCCGCCCCCACGATGGCGGCGGCCATGCGAACGGCGTCGTCGTCCGTGGCGGCGCGCCTCACGACGTTCTCGAGGAGCGTGACGAGGGCGCGCGGCAGCCGCTCGGCGCCCGGGATGCCGGAGACGACGGTGGCGAGGCGGGAGACCCTCCCAGCGTCGATGCGGACGGGGCAGCGCGCGGCGATAACCGCGTCACGGAAGTCAGCTGTCACGACCATGCTTACCCTCCACCTTTCTCACGAGTCTGGAGAAGCGCTCGCTCCCCTCGTACGTTGCGAGCGACCGGTTGTATATCAGGTTGAAGGCCGCCGTGGCCAGAGCGCCCGCGGCGACGATCACGACACCCATGCTAGCGTCAAAGGCCACGATCTCGAAGAAGGAACCGAAGACCGTACACCCAAGCGCAACAATGGCGATCACCACGACCAGGAGGACGGCGCGCAACGCCGTCATGGGCTGCGAGATCCTCCAGATGAGCGCCACGCCCACGAAGGCCACGAGGACGGTGCAGACCGTGGAGATCTCGTCGAAGGAGTGCCCGAGGGCGCGGCCCACCAGAAGCTCCGCGAGAAGGGCGGCCACGATCGCGGCCGACGCTGGAAGCGACCGCGCGAGCACGTTGGCGAGGAAGCTGCCGCGCACGAGCTCGTGGTTGGGCTCGAGCGCGAGCACGAACGAGGGGATGCCGATGATCGCGGTGGAGAGGAGCGACATCTGGATGGGGATGAAGGGGTACGGGGGCATCACGATGCACACGAGCGCGAGGACGGCGGTGAACACGGTCTTCACGAGGAAGAGGGACGCGGAGCGCTGAAGGTTGTTGATCGACCGGCGCCCCTCCGCCACGACCTCCGGCATGTGGGAGAAGTCGTTGTCCGCGAGGACGATCTCGGAGACGTTGCGCGCCGCCGCCGAGCCCGAGGCCATGGCAACGGAGCAGTCTGCCTCGCGCAGGGCGAGGACGTCGTTCACCCCGTCGCCCGTCATGGCAACCGTGCGGCCCCTGCGGTGGAGCGCCCGCACGAGCTCGCGCTTCTGCTGGGGCGTCACGCGCCCGAAGACGCGCGCCTCGTCGACCGCGGCGTCGAGCTTCTCAGGCGTGTCCAGCGTGGCGGCGTCCGCGTAGCGCTCCGCGAGCGGCACTCCCGCGCGCGCGGCGATGGCCGAGACCGTGCGCGGGTCGTCGCCGGAGATGACGCGGAGCTCCACGCCCTGCTCGAGGAAGAAGCGCATGGTGTCGGGCGCCGTGGGGCGGATCTCGTCGCGGATGGCCACGCACCCCATGAGGCGGACCTCGCCGAGAAGGGCGTTCTCCTCGTCAAACCCTTCAGCCTCGCCCACCACGAGCACGCGCTCCGTGGCGTCGAAGGCGCGCGCGACAGCGTCCGCCTCGGTGGCGCGCCCGCGGCCGAGCACGAAGGCGGCGGCCCCCATGACGAGCGCGCGTCCGTCTGCGGTCACGCAGCCGGAGTACTTGCGCGCGGAGTCGAAGGGGACGGCGCGCGCGGCGGGAGCGGCCTCGACACCGAGCTCGTCCGCGTGGCGCAGAAGCGCGAGCGCCGTCTCGTTGGCGTCCCGAGCGTTGGCCGAGGCCACGGCTGCCATGGCTGCCTCGACGTCGGCCTCGGAGAAGCCCGGGGCGGCGCCCACGGTGGCGACCTCCATCTCGCCCGAGGTGATGGTGCCCGTCTTGTCCAGGCAGAGCGTGTCCACGCGCGCGAGCGTCTCCACGCAGTAGGCCTGCTGCACGAGCACCATGCGCCGCCCCAGCCTGAAGGTGGCGATGGCGAGGACCGAGGATGTGAGCAGGACGAGGCCCTGCGGGATCATGCCTATGACGGCGGCCACCGAGGTGAGGATGGCGTCGTTGAGCGAGCCGCCGTCCATGAGAAGGCTCCGCAGGAAGAGGCCCAGCCCCAGCGGCACGAGCACGACGGTCCCCAGGTGGATGATGGCCTTGAGGGTGGCCTGAATCTCCGAGTGGACGGCCTTCACGTACTTTGCCTCGGCGTTTATGCGGGCGGCGTAGCCCTCGGCGCCCACGCGCGTGACGCGCGCGACGAGGCTGCCGGCGTCCACGAAGCTACCGGAGAGGAGCTCGTCGCCGGGCCCCTTGGAGACGGGCTTGGCCTCGCCGGTGAGGAGGCTCTCGTCCATGGAGACGTGCCCGGTCACGATGAGCGCGTCGGCGGGAACCTGGTCCCCGTGAGAGAGGCGCATGAGGTCGTCGGCAACGAGCTCGGAGGGGGGCAGCGCGCGCTCCCCCGCGGCCCGGATGACCGTGACCTCCTTCTGCGTGAGGATGGTGAGCTTGTCCACCATGCGCTTGGCGCGGATCTCCTGTGTGACGCCGATAACGAGGTTGGCGCCCACCACGCACATGAAGAGCATGTTGCGGTACTGCCCCGTGAGCAGCACCAGGAGGGCGAGCGCGAGGTTGACGCCGTTGAAGAGCGTGAGGGCGTGCTCGGCAAGGATCTGGCGGACCGACTTTGTCTTCACGTCGGTGTTGGCGTTGGTGCGACCGTCGGCGACGCGCTCGGCGACCTCGGCGTCGGTGAGGCCAACGAGGCCCCGTTCCCTCTCGTCCGTCATCTGTCCCCTCTCGAAGGCAAACACATGCGTGTCATTTTGCCACGGGAGGCCCCGGCTTATGCAAAGCTTACGAAACTGATAGAACGCGAGGTAAAGGGCATCACAAGTAAGTAGGCCCGGACGCCGTTGGGGCGCCCGGGCCAAGACGGATCGCGTGGTGCGCCCAGGGGGATTCGAACCCACGACCTTCTGCTCCGGAGGCAGACGCTCTCATCCACTGAGCTATGGGCGCGCGCGCAGCCGAGTATAGCGCAAGTGGAGGCGCGGCGCACCCTACAGGTACCCCCGCAGGACGGCGCTCATGATTATCTGGGCCGCCTCGGCGCGGCTGACGCTGCTCGTGGGCCTCACGTACCACCCGCCCCCGAGGGGCCTCTCCCCGTTTATCACGGAGTCCCTGCACGCCCAGTCCATCGCCGAGACTGCCCAGGAGCTCACCTGGGCCCAGTCCGTCGGGGGATCCCACAGGCCCATGGAAGTATTGGGCCCGGGGCTGCCCGCGGCGCGCCAGATTACGACGACGAGGTCCTCTCGCGTGATGGTGTCACCGACCCCGAGGCGCCCATCCGAGTATCCGCCGAAGATGCCTTCGGCCACGCACCAGTTGACCGCATCGTAGTAGTAGTCCCCGGGAGAGACGTCGGAGAGCCCACAGTCCGGAGCGCCCGCTCCCCCACCGAGGTAGTTATAGAGAATCATCGCCACGTCCTGGCGCTTGAGCGCATCTGCCGGCCCAAAGCGCCCGTCGGCGTACCCGCCCATGATTCCCTCCCTCAGGGCGAAGCGGGAGGCGTTGAAGTACCAGTCGCCCTTCGCGACATCGGGGAACGGGGACTCGTACGAGCTCAGGTCGTCATCGAGGACAAACGTCAGGACGATTGCGGTCGTCCACGTGGGCGAGGAATGGAAGCTGATGGGATTGACCACGACGAAGTCGGTGTAACCATCCTCGCCAACCGTGCCCTCCCAGGGGAGCCCCGTGTTGAACTCCCGCTCGTAGGTCGCGATGCAGGAGCTGAAGGAGGCTATCCGGCGTCCGGCGTACTGCGGGCCAACGTATAGGCGCAGGCGGGCGGTAGGCATTGGGTTGGTGGCGTAGTCCATGCTCTCGGTGTCCCCCACGAGAAGCCAGCTCCCCAGCAGCCCGTCTCCCTCGCCCACGTAGGCCGCGCCGGAGACCCGAGCCGTGGAGGCAAGCGAGAGCACGCTCTTCGCGTTCTCCGGCCGGTCGACGACGGAGAGCTCGGCACCCTGCTCGGACTTCGTCGGACCCACGAGCGCAACCGTCGGGGAGCCGCCCGCGGGCGCCTCGCCGAGGCCTACCGAGACGACGTAGCGCACGCTCGCGTCCCGCTCGAGCAGCGGAACGGGCACGATGACCTGACCGGGCACGGGGCTCCTGTTGGCATTGTTGATGTTCCACGGCTCACCGTTGACCCCGTTCTCCCCCTCGATGCCGTGCGCGCCCTCAACGATCGTGGACGCCTCGAAGCTCCGTGAGGAACCGGCTCCGTCGACGACCTGGAAGTAGAGGGTGACCTGACGCCCCGCGAGGCTCTCAGGGCCCTGGAGGACGAGATAGGCGAGCGGAAGATCGCACGTCCCCTGCTTCCTGTGCCCGAGGCGGTAGTCGAGCTCGAAAGACAGGGAGCCGAGGCAGCGCGTGCCGGAGTAGTTCTCCGCAGTGGCAGATGATGGCGCCAGTCCGGAGACGCTCACCCAAGCGCCGTCCTCGAAATATGAGACGTCCTCGACGGAAGCGGTCATCGGATGCTCCGGATCCGAGCCAAAGGAAACCGGGCCCGCCACCACGTCCTCGGACGCGAGGGGCGTCGCCGCGGCATCAGCAACCGACGCAAGGGCGGGCGCAGGCGCGGCAAGGGCAAAGAGAGGCAGGGACACGACGACGGGCAGCAGCTTTCCCAAGAGGCTCATGGCTTCCTCCTCACTGACGACTGCCCAAGTATAGGTTTCGCCGGCGGAGGAGGAGCGGTTGTGTCTGGGCCGCTCCGCCAGTGGTACGAGACGAGAGGCGATTGGCGATGGCCCCAGAGGGCCCGCGTCGCGCGAGGCCAGCGTCAGGTCTTGGGCGCGCGAGGACGTTCTTATCGCACGGAGCGTCCGAGCACGCCCAGAACCACAGGGCGTCCACGGGTCTTGGGTCCTGGCGGACGTTCCCCTGTGCCAAAACGTCCGGGCACGCCCAGAACCTCACGGCGTCCATGGGTCTTGGGTGCGCGAGGACGTTCTTGTCGCCCGGAACGTCCGGGCACGCCCAAGGCAGTCAGGCGCCCGGAGTCTTGGGTCCTGGCGGACGCTCCCCTGTGCCAAAACGTCCGCCAGCTCCCAAGATCTTCAGCCGCCCAGCGTCTTGCCGCGCGCCGCCTCCCCGACGTAACCGCCTTGACACACCCCCGTGGTATGATACCGGGCATTTCTGAACGCCAATCGGACCCAGGGAGGCCCGCATGATAGCTGTAGTCAGAGACTCGGCCACGACCGAGCAGCTCGACCTCTTTGTGAAGTGGATCGAGGACCGGGGATTCAGGACCAACGTCTCGCAGGGCGACCACGAGACGCTCGTGGGAATCATCGGCGACACCACGCAGATCGACCCCTTCATCCTGGAGAGCATGGACATCGTCGAGCGCGTCCAGCGAGTCTCCGAGCCGTTCAAGCTCGCCAACCGCAAGTTCCACCCGGAGGACACCGTCGTGGACTGCGGCCACGGGACGCTCGTGGGAGGCGGCAACTTCCAGGTCATCGCCGGTCCGTGCTCCGTCGAGGGCGAGAACCTCCTCACCATCGCCCGCGCCGTCAAGGCCGCCGGCGCCACCATGCTGCGCGGCGGCGCCTTCAAGCCCCGCACCTCGCCCTACGCCTACCAGGGCATGGGCGAGAAGGGCCTCGACCTTCTCCTCGAGGCTGGCGGCGAGCTGGGGATGCCCGTCGTGACGGAGGTCATGGACCCGCGCGACGTCGGGGTCTTCGTTGAGAAGGGCGTGGACGTCCTGCAGATCGGCGCGCGCAACGCCCAGAACTTCGCCCTTCTCAAGGAGGTGGGCCAGACCTCCGTGCCCGTCCTTCTCAAGCGCGGCATGTCCGAGACCATAGACGAGCTCGTCCTGGGGGCGGAGTACGTCATGAGTGAGGGCAACGCATCCGTCATGCTCTGCGAGCGCGGCATCCGCACCTTCGAGACGCGCACGCGCAACACCTTCGACGTCAACGCGGTGCCGGTGCTCAAGCACCTCACGCACCTCCCCGTCATCGCCGACCCCAGCCACTCCACCGGCTACACGCGCTACGTGCGCTCCGCGGCCTACGCCGCAACCGCCGCCGGCGCGGACGGCCTGGAGATCGAGGTGCACGACTGCCCCAGCAGGGCGTGGTCCGACGGCGCGCAGGCGCTCACGCCGGAGCAGTTCGAGGACGCCATGAGGCGCATCGCCCTCATCCGCGAGGCCGTGACGGCAGAGATAGAGGAGGCGTAGATGGCTGACGGGAGCGTTTCCAGCGGGCGCGTGGCCGGCGAGAAGGGCGGCGCGCCCGAGCCGACCTTCGTCCCCGGGCGTCGCGGCGTGGTGAGCCTGGGGCTCATGGGCGGCTCCTTCGCCAAGGCCTTCGCCGCCGCCGGCGCGGAGGTCTTCGCCTGGAACCGCACGCGCTCCACCCTGGAGCTCGCCATGATCGAGACCGTCACAGGAGAGCTCGACGAGTCCACGATCCCCACCTGCGAGCTCATCGTGCTCGCGGGCTACCCCGCCTCCACCATAGAGTGGCTCGAGCGCTACGCGCGCCTCGTCTCCCCCGGCGCCATCGTCATCGACGCCGTGGGCGTCAAGCGCGCGATCTGCGAGCGCTGCGAGAAGATCTGCGAGGGGCTCCCCTTCACCTTCGTGGGCTGCCACCCCATGGCGGGCACCCAGTTCTCGGGCTTTGCCCGCGCCCGCGCCACCATGTTTCGCGGCGCTCCGATGGTGGTGGTCCCGCCCCAGATGGACGACCTCGCCCGCGCGGACGTGCTGGAGCGCCTGAAGGGGCTCCTCGCGCCCTGCGAGTTCGGCAGCTTCACGCTGGCCACGGCAGAGGAGCACGACCGCGTGATCGCCTTCACCTCTCAGCTTGCCCACGTGGTCTCCAACGCCTACGTCAAGAGCCCCACGTGCCGCGAGCACAGGGGCTTCTCAGCCGGCTCCTACCGCGACCTCACACGCGTGGCGCGCCTCAACGCGCCCATGTGGACCGAGCTCTTCCTCGACAACGCGGACTTCCTGTCCCAGGAGATCGGGACCATCATCGCCAACCTGCAGGCGTACAAGGACGCAATCGACGCACGCGACGCGGAGGGGCTCCAGGGGCTCCTGGCAGAGGGCGACAGGATCAAGCGGGAGGTCGAGGGCAGATGACGTCCGGCGAGAAGAACCGAGAGATCCGCACCGTCCACGTGGGCGCCGCGTCGCGCGCCTACGACGTTCTGGTTGGCCCCGGGGCCCTCGCCCTTCTCGGCGAGGTCACGCGCGGGGTCGCCGGAGAGGCGCGCGTCTGCGTGGTGAGCGAGACCAACGTGGCGCCCCTCTACGCGGATAGGGCGGAGGCATCGCTCGCGGAGGCCGGCCTGGACGTGGCGCCGAGCATCGTCTTTCCCGCCGGCGAGGCGCACAAGGGGCTCGGCACGCTCGGCACCATCCTCGAGGGCCTCGCGGAGCGGGAGCTCACGCGCGACGACGTCGTGGTGGCGCTGGGAGGTGGCGTCACGGGCGACATGGCGGGGCTCGCCGCCGCCCTCTACCTGCGCGGGATCCGCGTGGTGCAAGCGCCGACCTCGCTCCTTGCGATGGTCGACTCCTCCGTGGGCGGCAAGACGGCCGTGGACATAGCCGCCGGCAAGAACCTCGTGGGCGCCTTCTGGCAGCCCTCGGCCGTGGTGGCGGACGTGAGCTGCCTCGAGACGGTCACGCCCGAGCTCCTCACGGACTCCTGCGGCGAGGTGGTCAAGCACGCCGTCCTGGAGGACGGCGCGCTCCTGGACGAGCTGTCCGCGCGCCCGCTCAACGCACCCGGCGCGGCGGCAGGGGACGTCGCCCGCGTGGTGGCGAGAAACATCGAGATCAAGCGCGACGTGGTCGAGGCGGACGAGCGGGAGCGCGGGCTCAGGCAGACGCTCAACCTCGGCCACACCGTGGGTCACGCCATAGAGGCGGCGAGCGACTTTGCCCTTGGCCACGGCACGTGCGTTGCCGCGGGGCTCTGCATCGTGGCGCGCGCCTCGGAGAGCCGCGGCTGGTGCTCCGGGGAGACCCGGGCGCGCGTCGAGCGCTGCGTCCGCGCCCACGGCCTGCCCGTCACGACCGACCTTCCGGCGGACGTCCTCATGGGCTTCCTCGCGCACGACAAGAAGCGCCACGGCGACGGCGTGAACCTCGTCGTGCCGGCCGAGATAGGCCGCGCGGAGGTGCGCCGCGTCTCGCTCGCCGAGATGCGCGGGCTCCTGGGCGCCGGCCTCGCTCCGGCGGGTGACGCGTCATGAGGGCGGTCATAGAGCCCGCGCGCCTCTCGGGGAGCGTGGAGGCGCCCTCCTCCAAGTCCGAGGCGCACCGCCTGCTCATCTGCGCCGCGCTCGCCTCCGGGACCACGGACGTGGACTGCACCACCACCTCGGACGACATCGACGCCACCATCTCCTGCCTCGAGGCCCTCGGGGCGGGCGTGGCGCGCACGAGGCGGGGCTTTCGCGTGACGCCCGTGCCCGCGGCGGCCGCTGGCCCCGGGGCGTGCGAGGCGGAGCTCGACTGCGGGGAGTCCGGCTCCACGCTGAGGTTCCTGCTCCCCGTGGTGGCCGCCCTGGGGCGCGACGCCAGCATAACGGCACACGGCAGGCTTCCCCAGCGTCCGCTCTCCCCCCTCTACGAGGAGCTCGTCGCGCACGGGGCGGAGCTCTCGCCCCAGGGCGAGGTCCCGCTGCGCGTGACGGGAAGGCTCCGTCCCGGGCGCTTCTCGCTTCCCGGGAACGTCTCCTCGCAGTACGTGAGCGGCCTTCTGTTGGCGGCTCCGCTCATGGGCGAGCCCGTCGAGGTCGTGGTGACCGAGCCCGTGGAGTCCCGCCCCTACATAGACATCACCGTCGCCGCGCTCCGGCGCTTTGGGGCGGAGGTCGACGAGAGCCGCGTGCAGGCGCCCGACGGCTCCCCCGCGCGCTCGTTCGTCTGCTCCGCGCCGGGCGGGCTCGTCTCCCCCGGCACGGTCCGCGTGGGCGGGGACTGGTCCAACGCCGCATTCTGGCTCGCGGCCGGCGCGATCTGCGGCCGCGAGCAGGGCGTGGCGGTCACGGGGCTCGATGCCCGCAGCCCGCAGGGCGACCGACAGGTCCTCGCCGCGCTCGCCCTTCTCGGCGCGCGCGTCCTGCGCTCGGCGGACGGAGCGGGCTGCGTGACGGAGTGCCTGGCGGGACGCACCATCGACGTCAGCGCCTGCCCCGACCTCGTCCCGCCGCTCGCCGCGGTGGCCGCCGTGGCCGAGGGCACGACCACGTTCACGGGGGCGGCGCGCCTGCGCCTCAAGGAGTCCGACCGCCTCGAGACCGTGTCCGCCGCGATCCGTGCCCTCGGCGGGAGGGCGCGCGCCACGAATGACGGCCTTCTCGTGGAGGGCGTCAACGAGCTCGCGGGGGGCGTCGTGGACGCGGCGAACGACCACCGCATCGCCATGATGGCGGCGGTCCTCTCCACCCGCTGCGCCGGCACCGTCACGATAGAGGGAGCCGGGTGCGTCTCCAAGTCCTACCCAGCCTTCTTCGAGGACTTCGCCTCCCTCGGCGGCCACGTCCTCGCCTAAAACGGGACGTGCCTGAAACGTGCAAGTTCCTGCACGTTTCAGGCACGTCCCAAAGCATGCAACAGAAAGGAGCAGCCGTGCCTTCCAGCATGGGAACCGCCCTCAGGGTGACCGTCTTCGGGCAGTCGCACTCCCCCGCCGTGGGATGCGTGGTCGAGGGGCTGCCCGCCGGAATGAGGGTCGACCTCGAGGCGCTCGCCGCCTTCGTCGCGCGCCGCGCACCGGGCAACGACCCCTGGGGCACCCCGCGCAGGGAGCCCGACGCCCCGCGCATCGTCTCCGGCCTCAACCCCAACGGCGAGACCTGCGGCGCTCCGCTCGCCGCCATCATAGAGAACACCAACACCCGCTCCGGCGACTACGGGAACATCCTCTCCGTGCCGCGCCCCGGGCACGCGGACTTCGCGGCGTGGGCCAAGTGGCACGGCGCACAGGACGTCCCCGGCGGCGGGCACTTCTCCGGAAGGCTCACCGGGCCCCTCTGCGTCGCCGGAGGGCTCGCGCTCCAGTGGCTCGAGGGCCGCGGCGTCCGCGTTGCCGCCCACGTGGCGGAGCTCGCCGGAATCGAGGACGAGCCCCTCGAAGCGCTCGACAACTCCCCCGCCGCCAACGCCAGGCTGGCCGGGCAGATGGACGCCCTCGCGGACGGGCGTCGCATGCCCGCGATTGACGCCTCCGCCGGCGAGCGGATGGTCGAGGCCGTCATGTCCGCGCGCTCCCAGAGGGACACCCTGGGAGGCATCGTTGAGTGCGCCGCCACGGGGGTGCCCGCCGGCACCGGCTCCCCCATGTTCGACGGCATCGAGAACGTGCTCGCACGCGCGCTCTTTGGCATCCCCTCAGTGAAGGGCGTCGAGTTCGGGCGGGGCTTTGCCGCCGCGCGCCTGCGCGGGACGCAGAACAACGATCCCTACGAGGTGCGCGACGGGCGCTGCGTGCCCGCGACCAACAACGCCGGCGGCATCCTGGGAGGCATCACCACCGGGGCGCCCCTCCTCGTGCGCTGCGCCTTCAAGCCCATCTCCAGCGTCATGGTGGACCAGCCCTCCGTGGACCTCACGCGCATGGAGCCCGCCACGCTGAGGGTTCACGGCAGGCACGACACCACCGCCGTGATCCGCGCGGTGCCCGTGGTGGAGGCCGTCTGCGCGCTGGGCATCGCGGACGCGCTTCTGGCCTGGCCCGCTGACCCGCAGTAGCGCCGCCCGCAGCAGCTCCGCCCCAAGATCGACCCGCCCGCAACCCAAGGAGGATTTCCGCATGCCCGAGCTCGGAGAGCTGAGACAGCAGATAGACCAGATAGACCGCCAGATCTTCTCGCTCTTTGCCGAGCGCGCCCGCGTCTCGGAGGGGGTCGCCGCCTACAAGCGCGAGCACGGACTGCGCGTCTTCGACCCCGCCCGCGAGCGCCAGAAGGTGGCCTCCGCCGCCGCGGCGGCACCGGAGGACCTGGCCACCTACGCGCAGGTGCTCATGGAGCTCCTCATGGAGGCCTCGAGATCCCGCCAGCACGCCCTGCTGGGGGACGCCGAGAAGGACCCGGTGCTCGCGCGCATAGACGCCGCCCGCGCCGCCACCCCGGAGCTCTTCCCGCGCTCCGCACGCGTGTGCTGCCAGGGCGTGGAGGGCGCCTACTCGCAGATGGCGGCCGAGAAGTTCTTCAGGCGCCCGCAGATCGCCTACGCGCCCTCCTTCGACGCGGTCTTCCGCACCGTTGAGCAGGGGCTCGCGGAGTTTGGCGTCCTTCCGCTGGAGAACTCCACCGCGGGCTCGGTCAACCAGATGTTCGACCTCATGGTCGAGCACTCCTTCTACGTGGTGCGCACCACGCGCGTGAAGGTGGAGCACAACCTCCTCGCCCGCCGCGGGGCCACCATCGGGGGCATTCGCGACATCTACAGCCACGAGCAGGCCATAGGCCAGTGCGCCGAGTTCCTCTCGGGCCTGCCGGACGTGCGCGTGCACGTGTGCGAGAACACCGCTGTCGCAGCCAAGCGCGTGGCTGAGTCCGGCCGCACGGACGTGGCCGCGCTCTCGTCCAGGTCCTGCGCGGGCCTCTACGACCTCGACGTGCTGGTCGCAGACGCGCAGGACCGCGACAACAACTACACGCGCTTCGCCTGCATCTCCCGGGACCTCAGGGTCTACCCCGGGGCCGACCGCACCTCCCTCATGATCGTGCTGCCCCACGAGCCCGGCGCCCTCTACAAGCTGCTCGCCAAGTTCTACGCGCTGGACATCAACCTCCTCAAGCTGGAGAGCCGCCCCATCCCGGAGCGCGACTTCGAGTTCCGCTTCTACTTCGACATCGAGTGCCCGGTTGCGGCGCCGGAGTTCTCGGCCCTCATGTCCACCGTCGGCAGCCTCTGCCAGGAGTGTCGCTACCTCGGGTCCTATGCGGAGGTGGTCTAGCGTGGGCGAGAAGAACGGTCCCGCTGCCCCCCACCCCATGACGGCCCCCTACGGCCTTCTGGGAGGGCGCCTCGGCCACAGCTGGTCGCCGCAGATCCACGAGCGGCTGGGCTCCGCCCCCTACGAGCTCGTCGAGCGCGAGCCAAAGGACGTGGAGCCCCTCGTGCGCGAGGGCTCCTGGCGCGGGCTCAACGTCACCATCCCGTACAAGCGGGACGCCGCCCGCCTCGCGGACGTGCGCTCGCCCGCCGTGGATCGGCTGGGCGCGGCCAACACCCTCGTGCGCGACGGGGACGGCCGCATCGTGGCCGAGAACACCGACGTGCTCGGCTTCGCCTGGATGCTCTCGCACTTCTGCCGCGAGCGCCTGGGCGAGTCCGCGCGCGACGCCCTCGGTGGCAGGAAGGTCCTCGTCCTGGGCTCAGGCGGCGCGAGCCAGGCCGTCGCGTATGCGCTCGCCGAGGTCGCGGGCGCCGTCCCCTGCGTCATCTCGCGCAGCGGGCGCGAGACCTACGAGACGCTCGCGGAGCGCCACGGGGACGCCGTCCTTCTCGTCAACACCACGCCGGTGGGGATGTTCCCCACCTGCCCGGCGAGCCCGGTGGACGAGGGAACGCTGGCCCGGCTGGAGGGTCTGCGCGGCGTGCTCGACGTGGTCTACAACCCGTGCCGCACGGGCATCTGCATGGCGGCCGAGCGCCTGGGCCTGCCCAGCGAGTCCGGCCTCGCCATGCTCGTGGCGCAGGCTCTCTACGCGAGCGAGCTCTTCCAGGGGCGCGACCTCGACGACGCGCTCGTGCCCGCGATCGAGCGACAGATCGCCTCCCTGACGCAGAACGTCGTGCTCGTGGGCATGCCGGGCGCCGGCAAGACCTCCTGCGGCAGAATCCTCGCCCGCGACCTGGGACGGCCCTTCGTCGACCTGGACGAGGCCATCGAGCTCGCGTGCGGCAGGACGCCCGCGCAGATCATCCGTGAGGACGGCGAGGAGGCCTTCCGCGAGGAGGAGACGCGCGTCACCGCCTCCTACGGCGGCCGCTCGGGGCTGGTGATGGCCTGCGGCGGCGGGGTCGTCACGAGGGGGCGCAACTACCCCCTGCTTCACCAGAACGGCACCATCGTCTTTCTGGACCGCCCCGTCTCGGAGCTCTCGGACGCGGGACGGCCCGTCTCGCAGGCAAAGGGCGTCGAGCGCGTGGCGCAGGAGCGCATGGGGCTCTACCGCTCGTGGGCGGACGTCACCGTGGCCTGCACGGGCTCCGCTGAGGGGGACGCCGCGCTCGCGCGCGAGCTGCTGGGGCTGTAGAGCCCGCGCCGCCGAGCAGCTTCTCGCCGCGATTGTGTGCGGAAGCGTGCCTTTTGTGAAGCGCACCACCGTCTGCGACACCGCTCGCCGGACTGACGGGGCCCTTGAGAAGCAGCCCCGTATACTCTCACAAGTAGATAACGTGTTGTCGTAACGGTGGTGAGAAGAGACGGGGCTCTTGCTCGCGATTCGACGACGGGAAGGATCGCGAAGTGGACAGGCAGCAGATCGCGGAGGAGGTCCTCGCGGCCGTGGGCGGCGCGGACAACGTCACGGCTAACGACATCTGCATGACTCGCCTCAGGCTCCTCACGAGTGACCCCTCGCTCGTGAACACCGAGCAGCTCTCCTCCGCCCGAGGGGTCCTTGGCTTCGTCAAGCGCGGCGCCAACGGCATCGAGGTCGTCTTCGGCCCCGGAAAGGTCGAGGCCGTGCACGAGGCCATAGCCGGCATCACCGGCATCGACTCGGACGAGGACGCCTTCTCGGGCCCCATGGCCCAGCCCGCGCCGCTGCACGTCCACATCACGCCCAACCCGCTGCGAGACGCCGCGCTCACGCAGAGCGAGGAGGACGGGGCGATAAGGGTCGCCCCCGAGGCCGAGGGGTCCGTGGACGAGCTCATGAGCCTGCTCGACGAGCTTCCCGCCGGAGACGACGCCGAGGACCCCCCCGAGCCGCTTCCCGCCGACGACCTCGCCGAGCCCGAGGACGAGAGCGAGGACGAGAACGAGGCCCCCGCGCGGGTTCTCGTGATCAACGGCCCCAACATCAACATGCTCGGCATCCGCGAGCCGGACATCTACGGGCACGACACCTACCAGACGCTGCTGCGCACCTGCCAGGAGGCCGCCGCGGACGCCGGCTTCGACGACTGCACGTGCTTCCAGTCCAACCACGAGGGCGACCTCATAGACGCCATCCAGGACGCGTACGGCAGCTATGCCGGGATCGTCATCAACCCCGGCGCCTACACGCACACCTCGATAGCCCTTCTCGACGCCGCCAAGGCGGTGGGCCTGCCCATCGTGGAGGTCCACATCTCCAAGCTCGAGGACCGCGAGGACTTCCGCCAGGTGTCCTACATCCGCGCGGCCTGCTTCGAGACCATCAGCGGCGAGGGCATCGAGGGCTATCGCAGGGCGATCTTCGACCTCGCGGCGCACGTGGGGCTCTAGCCGCATCCGTCGGCGCGGCCGGATCGCCCCGACCAAGAGGCCCGGGGCGCGTCAGGCGCCGCGCGCGGGCCAGCTCCCGCGACAGTTCCACACGCCGCCCTCGTGAGCGACGTAGTCCATGGGAACGTCGAGCGGCCCCACGGGGAGCGGGTTGGAGGAGAGCATCGTGGTGCGCGCGAGGCCGACCTTGTCGCCCGGGTAGAACGCGAGGAAGCGGTCGTAGTAGCCGCCGCCGTATCCCACGCGATGGCCGGCGCCGTCAAAGACGAGGCCCGGCACCAGGCAGACCGACCCCACCATCTCCTCCACGGACACCGCGGGGGCGTCGGGCGCGGGCTCGAGGATGCCCATGGTCCCGGGCTCGAGCTCGTCGAGCGAGGAGATCTCGTGGAACGTCATCGTGTGCGCCGCCCTGTTGACGCGCGGGACCGCCACGCGGCGACTCTGCCCCAGGAGAAGGTCGATCAGGGCGCGGGTGCCCACCTCGGGCCCAAAGGAGACGTAGGTGAGGACGAGCCGCGCGTCGTCGAAGATGGGGAACTCGTAGAGCTGCGAGAGGATCGCCGAGTCCGAGAGCTCCTTGCGCTCCAGGGGGATGGCGGCGCGAACGGCGAGGTAGTTGCTCCTGAGGGAGCTCTTGTCGGCATCTGTTCCATATGAGCTTGCCACTTGAGACTCCCCTCACGCGTGTCGTGCGTTCATTCTATCAGTGTTTTGGGCGGCCCGGGCCCAATCCGGGAGCCGTTTGCCGTACCATGGGAAGCCGTTCGCACGGCAATTGACGCGCGCCAGCAGGCGACGGCGCGCGAGACGGGAGTCACCATGCCCAACGAGGGAAGCTACGAGGCGGCAAAGCGAAGGAGCGACGAGGTCCACGCGGACCTTCTCGTCAACCCCGGAAAGTACACCATGCTCACGGGCGACCGCCCGACCGGGCGCCTCCACCTTGGCCACTACTTCGGCACGCTCGTGGACCGCGTGCGCCTGCAGGACATGGGCGTCCGCACCAACGTCATCATCGCGGACTACCAGGTCATCACCGACCGCGATACCACCGAGCACATCCGCGACAACGTCTACAACATGGTCATCGACTACCTCGCGTGCGGGATCGACCCGGCCAGGACCATGATCTTCACGCACTCGGCGGTGCCCGAGCTCAACCAGCTCATGCTACCCTTCCTCTCCCTCGTGACCGAGGCCGAGATGGAGCGCAACCCCACCGTCAAGGCCGAGCAGGAGGCCTCCGGCCACGCGCTCACGGGGCTTCTCCTTACCTATCCCGTGCACCAGGCCTGCGACATCCTCTTCTGCAAGGGCAACATCGTGCCCGTGGGGCGCGACCAGCTGCCGCACATCGAGATAACCTCCAAGATCGCCCGCCGCTTCAACGAGCGCTACGGCCACGTCTTCCCGGACGTGACGGGCCTCCTCACCTCCACGCCGCTGCTCCCCGGCCTCGACGGCCGCAAGATGAGCAAGTCCTATGGCAACGCCATCTCCATCTCCATGACGGCGGAGGAGACCGCCAAGCTCATCAAGAGGTCCAAGAGCGACTCCGAGCGCAACATCACCTTCGACCCCGAGAGCCGCCCGGAGATCTCCGGCCTTCTCACCACGGCCGGCATCTGCACCGGGCGCGACCCGCGCGAAATCGCGGACGAGATAGGCATGGGCGGCGCGGGCCAGCTCAAGAAGGTCGTGACCGAGGCCGTCAACACCTACTTCGCCCCCATCCGCGAGAGGCGCGCCGAGATCGAGAAGGACATGGGCTACGTGGCCGACGTCCTGCACGAGGGCAACCGCCGCGCCCGCGAGATCGCGGCGGCCACGCTCGACGAGGTCCGCGAGGCCATGGGGATGGTGTACTGATATGTAGATCCGATTGTCAAGAGGCAAGGCGGCCCCAGCCCGATCGCATCGGGCCGGGGCCGCTCTCGT
>CALUJT010000018.1 GCA_944321005.1 uncultured Atopobiaceae bacterium
CTCGTCGTATCCCCTCTCGGCAATTTGCCCGAGAGCGTCCCGTGCCAACAAGGCCAGCTCCTCGTCCGTGGCATCTCGGGCGAACTTGAGCTCAATGGTGACGAGCGGCCGGAGGCGAGAAACCAGGTGCCGGCTCGTGGGCGAGCTCTCCGGAGAGAGGCGTATGTCGGGACGTCCGAGCCCCCTCTCCCTGTTTGATACGGGGTCGGAATACCCGGACATGCCAAAGAGCAGCCCCAGGAGCAGCATGTGACAGGAGTTCTCGCTCACGAGGTCGAAAGAGCTCGCGGAGTCTCGCGCGATTCTGCCGATGGCGGCGGCAACGCCCTGCTCGTCACCAGCAACTAGGGCCGAATGAAGCCGGGAGACGCGCGCCCTCCCTCCGGAGATCGCCGCGAAGCGCTCCACTATCTCGCCCCTGAAGAGGCGGGCGATCTCGCGGTTCGGGATGCGCAGGGGCCTCAGCGAGACCGAGTCATTGGGAAGCGCGGTGTCCTCGGTCGTGAGGTAGCCCGCAAGGTAGAGCATGCTCCAGAGGGCGTCCCCGGCGAGTCCCTCCTCCGGAAAGACCGTGCCCAGGTCGAGCGGGGCCCAGACCACTCCGTCAGGCTCGAGGAGCCCGTAAACCTGCTCGAGCGTCTCCTCGTCGGCGCCGCGCACAAGGTCGCCAATCACCGCGTTGCCCGAGGTGTTGCCCCAGTAGACGTCAGCCGAGCAGTCGCGGTCCAGGTAGTTGAGCACGCTCCAGGGATTGTAGACGTCCGTGCCCCCAAAGCGGTAGCCGTCGTACCACTCCCTGAGCTCGGCCATGCGGTCCCGGTGCCCCAGGTACGCGGACAGCGCCTCGACCTCGGCGTCCGTGAACCCGTATCGCTCGTCAAAGAGCGAGTCCAGCGCAGTCGACACGACCAGGTTGTTGAGGTCCGAGAACACCGACTCCTTTGAGATCCTCTGCACGCCCGTGAGGCACGCGAAGGCGAGCGCCTCCCCGCCGTCCTTGAGAGCCCCCGTGAGCCAGCCCCTGAGAAAGGAGACCGCCTCCCGGTAGTAGCCCCCGCCCGGAGCGGAATAGGCCGCCATGATGGGGGCGTCGTACTCATCGAGCAGCACCACGACGCCTCGCCCGTGATGCCTCCTGAGGCAGCGGGTGAGAAACAGCAGCGAGCCGGCGAGCTCGGGGTCGGATGATGTCCCGGCGATGAGGCGCGACAGACGGTCGCGGTCGTCGCGCGTCATCGAGGGGCTCTCGTGAAGGTAGTCGTGGCGCCTTGCCTCAGCTGCCACGAGCTCACGCAGCGCCCCGTGAGCCTGCTCCCAGGAATCGCCTTTGGCCGCCCTAAAGCTCAGGTGAACGACCGGATAGGCGCCCTGGTGCTCGCGGTATCGGCCACCCTCGGCCTCCCAGACGCGCGTGCCCTCGAAGAGCTGGGCCCGGGAGCGACCGTCCGGCGGCGTCTCGAGAAAGGCCTTCAGCATCGTCATGTTGAGGGTCTTGCCAAAGCGCCGCGGCCTGCAGAAGAGGGTGGCGGTGTACCCCGAGTCCAGCACGTCGGCAATGAGCATGGTCTTGTCCACCAGCACGGATGCCTCCGCCGCCGGCTCGAAGCCGTCGCGACCGATGGGGAGCATGTGCCTTCCCGCGCGGTCTATGATGCGCGCGCCGGGCGCGGCCCAAACGCCGCCGCCGTGGTCTACGAGCTCAACGGACATAGGCGGCCTCCCTATTTCAGACCCTCGCCCCTTCAGTAGCTCAATAATAGTCCATGGGGACGGGACGCGGGCCTCGCCCGGAACGTTCCGCTCCGCCTCCGGACCGCCCCTCTCGATAGCAGCTGCACGGCGAGAATGACGGGCGGATGCTACGCGCTCAGCTTGGCGATGGTGCTCTCGGTGACCCGCAGCATCGTCTCAGGACCACCGACGCCCATGTAACCCGCCGTAAAGAAATCGTAAGTGAGGTAACTATCCGTAGTCCCGGCACCAAACCGATCGAGGGCGTCCCAGTACTCCTCGGAGGAGACGATGGCGCCGTCGAGCACGTAGACGTAGTCCCTCCCCTGGTAGTAGCCCCCGAAGTTGCCCACATAGCCAAAGGCGCCGCTGTCATCGAGACCAAGGACGGTAAAGGTCTCGGGCAGGACCAACAGGTAGTACAGGCGGCCGTCGACGCCCTTGGTGATCTCGATGTGGTAGAAGCCCCCGTTGTCCTCGGTGGCCCCGCCAGACCACTCCCTCACCACGGCGTCGGTCTTCTCGTCGTAGTTCCAGATCGCCACCCAGTAGCCGCCGCTCCCTGTTGCCGAGTTGGGGAACTCGGGGCGAGCGGAGGGAACGCGCCACGCGGTGAGGAGCCGCTCCTGCCCGTCGCCGAAGTCCTTGAGGTCCACGAGGCAGAGTCCGTCCACCCACTTGACGGCGCCGCCGTAGAACGTGCCGTTGACTAGGGTCGCCGGACCGTAGCTCGCCTGGAGTTCTGCCACCTTGTCGAGGTAGGCGGCATAGCGGCCGCGGGACTCTTCGCCGACTCCGGGATTCTGCCCGTCGCCGGACTCGCCGGTGCCGGGCTTGCCGGGCTCGTCGGGTTCGTCGGGCTCGCCGCCGTCTCCGGCGCCGGGGTTCTGGCCGTCATCGCCGCCGCCGGGCTGTCCGGGCTGTCCGGGGTTCTGTCCATCGCCCTCGCCGGGACGGTCGCCCTCGTCGGGGTTCTGTCCGTCACCCTCGCCGGGAACGTCACCCTCGCCGGGATCCTGGTCGTCGTCACCTCCGGGCAGCTGCTCGTCGTCGCCGGGCTCCTGTCCCTCGCCAGGCTCCTGCCCCTCGCCAGGTTTCTGCCCCTCGCCGGGCTCCCCGGGCTGCTCGCCTTCCCCCGACTCCCCAGGCTGCTCCCCCTCTTCGCCGCCGGGCTCGTCATCGGGGAGAGTCTCGAGGATGTCGCGGTGGAACACGGTGATCATCTTGGCGAGCTGCTCGCGCAGGGCACTGCCCTGCGGCATGGCAAGAGGCGTGCCGGTGGACATGTCTCCCGTGAGAATGCCCTCGTCAACTGCCCAGGCCATGCCGTCCCAGAGCGTCACGGACGAGGAGTCGGCCATCGCGGAGAGGGCAACGCCGTCAGAGGAGACGTCGAGACCCTCGACGTTGCCCGCGTAGCGGGCGAGCATCGTGGCAAGCTGCTCGCGGGTGACCGGGTCGGCCGGGCCAAAGCTACCGTCCTCGTAGCCCGTGACGACCCCGACCTCGAGCGCCCAGGACACGGCCTCGGCGTAGAAGCAACTCTCGGAGTAGTCGCAGTCCGGGAAGCGGGGCGTCCCGTCGGCGGCGTCGGGCTCGCCGGCAACGCGCCAGAGGACCGTGACCACCTGGGAGCGCGCAACCGAGTCCCTGGGGCCAAAGCGGCCGTCTTCGTAGCCCGTCATGAGCCCCGCGCGCAGGACGTAGTCGAGGTACCCTCCCGTCACGTACCAGTCGCTGGCAGAGACGTCGGAGAAGCCCGCGTAGTAGGCGCGGGCAGTGAAGGGCGTGGCGAGAAGCGCCACGGCGAGCGCGAGCGCCGCCAGGAAGGGCGCGCGGCCCGTCTTCTTGTTGCTGCTCATCTCTCCTCCTCCGCGGAATGCGCGCCGTAGGCAGCGCGCGCTGTCGGCAAGGCGAACGTCATCAGAAACCTTAAGCCATGCACGTTTCCCCGGCGTTGCCAAAGGACGAGTGTTCGGCGGACGGTTGAGACTAGGCCGACCCGACGGCAGGGGGCATCACATGAGGGGCACCGAGAAGAACGACGGCTCGACAGGTCGAGCGTCCCGAGCCCGTCACCGGGCACGCCCGAGCACCGTCAGGGGTATGATGTAGCAGATAGCGAGCCCCAAAATGTTCGAGGTATTCCAGATGATGAACTCCATCCTCCCGGTCGCGCTCGTCATGTGCGTCGTGCTGCTGGCGCCCGGGTTCCTCACGTTCAGGGCGTTCGGCATGCCCCGGACGTGGGCCGCCGTATGCGCCCCGCTGGCGAGCCTCTCCCTCATAGCCATCGTGGGCGAGGCCATGGCGCTTGTGGGGGTGCCGTCCAGCGCCCCGCTCATGGGAGCAGTCCTGCTGGTTCCCACGGGTGCCGCCGCCCTCGTCGCGCGCGGGCGCGTGCCGAGCCTCTCGCTCGGCAGGATCGAGCCGTGGGTCCCCCTTGTCTACCTCGTCATAGGGGCGGCGCTCGGGTACAACCTGTTCCTCACGCGCCTGGGGAGCCCGGACGCGCTCTTCCAGGCCTATGACGTCACCCAGCACCTCAACCTCATCCAGTCCATGGCCGACTCCGGGAGGCTCTCCTCCCTCGGGACCAACTTCTACCTCTCCGCGGCGGACGCCGCCATAGACCCAATCAACTCCTCCGGCTTCTACCCGGCCGCGTGGCACTCGCTCTGCGCCCTCGTGGTCATGATCACGGGCGCCTCCGTCCCGCTCGTCATCAACGTCTCCATGTACGTGCTCGCCTGCCTCGCCTACCCCCTCGCCTTGCTCGCGCTCGTGGGCGTGCTCTTCCCGGGCAGGCGCGGGATGCAGCTCTGCGGCGCCCTCGTCTCGCTCGCCTTCGTGGCGTTCCCCTGGAACCTGCTCGCCTTTGGCCCTATCTACGCCAACGTCGCGGGCTTTGCCCTCATGCCCGTCGCGATGGCCCTCTTCGTCCACCTCCTCGCCGACGACCTCTCCGTCTCGGAGCGCGTCCGCACGCTCGTGACGCTCCTGGGGTGCGTCGTGGGCATGGCGCTCTGCCACCCCAACACCGTGTTCACGTGCGTGGCCGCGCTCACGCCCTACTGCGTCTCGCGCATCTGCTCGGCATGCGCCTCCAAGGGATGGGGCCTCGCGCGCAAGCTCGCGCTGAGCGCCCTCTTCTGCCTCTTCGTGGCGGCGTTCTGGCTCCTCTGCTTCAACCTACCCGCCCTCCAGGAGACGGTCCGGCACTTCTGGAAGCCCCATTCCTGGCTCTTCCAGCAGCTCGTCAACACCCTCACCCTCATCTACAACTACGGCTTCAACAGCGAGATAGCGGCACAGCTCGTGCTGGGGGCACTCGTGGTCATAGGCTTCGTCAAGGCCCTCAACACCCCCGGGAGGCGCTGGCTCGCCGCCTCCTACGCCGTCGTCTGCTACATCGTGCTCATCGGCGCCACCCACGAGGACGAGTACCGCCAGATCCTCGCCGGCTTCTGGTACACGGACCCCATGCGCCTCGCGGCCATCGCCGCGATATGCGCGACGCCTCTCGCCACCATGGGCATCAAGTGGGTCTACGACCTCGCGGTTAGGCTCGTCTCCGCCTACAACGCCCCGCGAAAGAGGCCCGCGCGCACGCCGGTCATAGCCGGTGCCGTGGGGGCACTCTTCCTCCTCCTCAACTTCATGCCGGAGCTCAGCCTCCCGGGACTCCACCACGTCTACACCCTCGAGGAGCAGACCAAGTACGAGAACGTGGAGTTCCGCGACTGGCCCAAGAGCGTCCACACCACCTACGGCGACTACCGCGAGGTGGTGGAGGAGGTCTACTCCTACAAGAGCCCGCTCAGCGTCCAGGAGCAGCAGTTCCTCGACGAGGTGAAGGAGCTCGTGCCTGACGGTGCGCTCATAGTCAACAACCCCATGGACGGCAGCTTCCTCGCCTACGGCGCGGACGGCCTCAGGCTCTACTACCGCAACTTCATTGGCGTGGGCTCCGCAAGCGAGACGGAGGACAGCCGCTACATCAGGCTGCGCCTGTGCTTCTACGACTCCGACCCCCGGGTCCGCGAGGCCGTGGAGGCCGTGGACGCTCAGTACGTCCTCGTGATGCAGGACGGAGAGTTCAACTCCGCCTTCATCAACCTGCGCGGGGACTACAACGACGCTGATTTCGCCGGCATCACGTCCATCACGGACGACACGCCGGGCTTCAGCGTGGTCAAGCGCCAGGCGGGCCTCGTCCTCTACAAGATCGAGCGCTAGCCGGTCCAACGAGCAATGCTAGACTTGATGCGTACCGTAGTCTCCCAGGGAGCCGCCCGAACATGAGAGTCCTTGCCGTCGTGCCCGCCTTCAACGAGGAAGAGTGCCTCGCCAACACCGTGGCCTCGCTCAAGAGTACCTGCCCGGACGTCGACTGCCTCGTGGTCAATGACGGCTCGAGCGACGGCACGTGGGACATCGTGCGCAAGAACCGCCTCCACGGCGCCAACCTCCCCGTCAACACCGGGCTCACCTCCGCTTTCCGCACCGGAATGAAATACGCCCTCAGGCACGGCTACGACGCCGTGGTCCAGTTCGACGCGGACGGCCAGCACCTCCCCTCCTACATCCCCGTCATGGCGCGCAAGCTCGAGGAGACGGGCGCCAACATGGTCATCGCCTCGCGCTACCTCGACGGGACGGTAAGGCCCTCGGGCGCACGCGGCGCCGGCTCGCGCCTCATCACGTTCCTCATCAGGCTCACCACCGGGGCCAGGATCACGGACCCCACAAGCGGCATGCGCATGTACAGCAAGGAGATGATTCGCCTCTTTGCCACCTCCTTCGACTGTGCGCCCGAGCCCGACATGGTGGCCCTCGCCGCACGCCGGTACGGCCCGGTCGTGGAGATCCAGGCGACGATGCAGGAGCGGCAGGGCGGCGAGAGCTACCTCAAGCTCGGCAACGTGATCAAGTACATGTCGAGGACGTGCCTCTCCATCCTCATGCTCCGCTTCCTTAGGTAGGTGTTCCGATGCTCCCCACTCAGCTCCGCGTACTGCTCGTCATCGGCGCGCTCCTGGCCCTGCTCATCGTCTGCAACCGCGTGAAGAAGTCCAAGATCCTCATGGAGGACGCCATCTTCTGGACGGTCCTCGCCTTCGTGCTGGTGCTCCTCGCCGTCTTCCCGCAGATCGCCATCTGCGTCTCACAGGCGCTGGGCTTCGTCTCCGCGAGCAACTTCGTCTACCTCGTGGTCATGGTGCTCCTCCTCTGGAAGGTGTTCACCAACTCCTCGGAGATCTCACGCCTCAAGGCAAAGGTCAACGAGCTCGCACAGGAGATTGCGCTCGCGCACGTGGACGAGGACGAAAGCGCCGAGAAGAACTGCGGGTAGCGAAGACGGACCCCTAGAGAGCCCCCGCTAGGAAGAGAAGCCGGAGAGCCATCTCCTCGAGGGGCTTCTGCCTCAGACGCACGGGAATGAGCGCCTTCGAGAGCCTCCCTCCGTCGAGCGCCCTGTCGAGCAGGAGCCGGCGCTTCGGTGGCATGTCGCCTCCGCATACCTCGCGCAGTCGCTCGAGCTGCTCGGTAATGCGGAAGAGCTCGCCCTTCTCGAAGAAGGTCCTGATTCGGTAGCGCAGCAGGGAGAGGCCGCCGGCGCCCGTGGGACTCACGTTCGAGCCGGTCCTTCGGTACTCGAGACACGCGAAGTCGTCAAAGGTGAGCTCGCCCACCGCAGTCGCAAGCAGCGCGAGCCACCAGTCGTGGCAGTAGACCCCCTCGGAGCCGGCCTCCGCGACAAGGTCGGCCAGCGCGCGATTGATGACAGTCGTGTTGCCCGAGACCATGTTCTCGTAGAGCATCGTGGGGAAGCCCACCCCTATGCGGTTGAGGCGCGAGCGCCCCTGCGGGCGCATGTCGGCGTCGCAGAAGACGTACTCGGCGCAGTAGAGCTGCGGCACCACCGGGTCCTTCTCGGCCAGGACCTCGAGGGCGCGGGAGAGCTTGTCGGGGTGCCAGACGTCGTCCTGGTCGGCGAGGGCTATGAAGTCCGCGTCCGCGGGCACTCGGGATATGAGGTCGATGAAGGAGCCCACGACGCCGAGGTTCTCTCCCCGGACGAGCGCGATCTCACCGGCGCGCTCGTACGTCTCGAGGATGCCCACGGTACCGTCAGACGATCCGTCGTCCCGCACGAGGACCGAGAGGTTCCCAGCGTCTTGGGCGAGCACGCTGTCAAGCTGCTCGGCGAGGTGCTCGGCGCCGTTGTACGTTGACATCACCACAAACGTCCTCGGCGCCTCGCGTCCCATCCTCTTCCTCCTGACATTGCCCGCAGGCTAAGGGTTACCATGGAACCTAAGGATACCGCAGCTCGAGAGGACCGCCTCATGGCAACACACGGCACCACCAAGCTGAGCATAGTAGTTCCCTGCTACAAGACCGAGGCGTATCTCCCGCGCTGCCTTGACTCCCTTCTTGCCCAGACGCTCGGGGGGATCGAGATCATCTGCGTGAACGACGGCTCCCCTGACGGCACCCTCGCGCTCCTGCGCTCCTACGAGACGACAAACCCGGACATCGTACGAGTGGTGAACAAGGAGAACGGCGGACTGTGGAACGCCCGGTGGAGCGGGACCGACGTCGCGAGTGGCGAGTACGTAACCTACGTTGACAGCGACGACTACGTCAGCCCCACGTTCGCGCAGGACCTCTACGAGACGGCGGTGAGCGAGGATGCCGAGATTGTGGTCTGCGGCTTTCAGCGCGTAGAGGAGGGAACGGGGAGGGTCCTCTCGACGGAGATGGACGCCCATCACCCCTCCTTCGATCCCGCAGAAGACCCCGGGCGCCTCGTGGAGATCAACCCCGCCGCATGGAACAAGTGCTTTCGTCGAGCCCTCCTGGGACGCATGCGCCGGCTCTCGGAGCCGCCGGCCATCCTCGAGGACGTCACGCTGAGCCAGCTCGCCTACCTCGCGTGTCATGGGCGCGTCGCCTTCACTGGGACAGCGCCCTACCGCTATCTCATCCGAGAGGGCTCGATGATCAACTCCGTGACCACGGAGCAGGTGGAGAGCGTGAGGAGAGCCCTCCTCGAGGTGCGGCGCCACTTCGAGGACGAGGGCGCGCCCGTCGAGCTTCTGGCCTCGCTAGACGCCACGGTCTTCCTGCACCTGGGCGTCTCGATGAGCTTTAGGCTCTCCTGCAACCCGCAGGTCGACCTGGCTCGGGAGCTGGCGAGAGCAACGGCGTACCTCGACGAGCACTTCCCCACCTGGAGGAACTCGCCCTTCATCGGCATCCGCTACGCGCTCTCCCACGGCGCCGCATACCAGCGCCTGCTTGCCGCGCAGCTCTTCTACCGGGCGCACCTCATGAGGCCCTTCCTCGCGGCGTACCGCTTCTACCTCGCGCACTCCGGGCGCGACCTCAAGTGGTAGGCGCCTCGGGACTCTGGCGGCCCGTCATCCTCTCGAGCGCTCGATGGTCCGTGCGAAAACGGGCCCCGCTTTTGACGGGGCCCGTTAGTGGCGCTCTGGGTTGCTCTGAGACGCGCAGGCAAAGCTAGAAGATGTACACCGTCGAGCCGACGCTCATGTTGTCGTGGAGCCACTTCGCCTTGTCGTAGTCGGGGATGCAGATGCAGCCGCTCCCATAGAAGCCGTAGTGGAAGCCCTGCCCCTCGTCATAGCCCTTGCCCTCGACGTAGCGCATGTTGTCGGAGCTGGGGGACGACCACCAGTCCTCGACGTAGCCAACATACCAGTCGTTGACGTTGATGCAGTTGGGCTCCTTCCAGTAGCCCCGAGCGGTGATGTACACGGTGTGAACGCCGGTAAACGTGTTGCCGCTCGTGATCACGTCCATGGAGTTCGAGAGCACCCACCCGTCGGAGCTGCTGCGGAAGACCGTTGCTCGGTCCCTCGCCTTGTCGACCACGGTGACGATCCCGGTCTGGCTCCCCACCTGGGAGGCACGCTCCCGCATCGCGGAGATATACCCGGCGTCTCCCCATATGTCGGAGACGTCACCCGCGGGAGCGGGGTCCTCGGGAGTCGGGTCGACCGTCTCGGTGTAGTCCGTGGGCACAAAGGTCCACGAGCGGGCGGCATCGGACCCGGGCTCGGAGATGACGACGGGAGAGCCGGAGACGGGCGTGCCGTCGCCAGCGGCAAGGACAAAGTCGCCAAGGGCCGACGTCACCTGCACGCCTCCGTTGGGGGCCACGGAGAAAGCCCAGCACTGGGCGGGACTGTCGTTAGACTCGTACTGCTGGACCACGGTCCCAGAGGCCCCGTTTGCGTCGCGCACGTCGAGGACGAGTCCAGAGGCGGCGTTGGAGATCTTGTACTGGCCAGACGCCCTCCTCTCGACGAGCCACTTCTGAGCGGACGTGCCATTGCTCTCGTAGGTCTGCAGGGCGAGCGCGTTCTGGGCGAGCGCGTTCGGAACGTCGATGACCTGGCTGCCGAGGGCGCGGCTGGCGATCACGTAGTACCCGTCATCGACAAGGGCCACCAGAGAGAGCGCCCAACCTCGAGCCTGGCCTCCCGGAGCAGAGGACGTCACCACCCTGGTCCCGTCCTCCGCGACCCCTCCGCTGAGGGACAGCGCACGATGGGAGGAGACGTTCTCGAATATGTAGCCCCACCCGCCGACGGTGACGCGCCAGCGAGCCTGGTCCGAGATCGAGGAAGCGCCCTCCAGCCCACTCCCGGACTCCGAGAGGTACAGGCCCGTGTCGGCGTTCCTCAGCGTGAAGGTCCCGTCCTCGAGAGGCGCGACCTCCCACTTCTGGGAGAGCTCGCCCCCCGTCTCCCCCACCTGGAGAGCGGCATCCGCATCGGAGGCACCGGAGACCTCGAGGGCCATCGAGTCGGCGGCAGCGGGCGCAATCCGATAGATGCCCCTGAGGCCCAGGGTCACCGGGGAAAGCTCCCAGCGCTGGGCGGCGCTGCCATTGGGCGCGTACATCTGAATCTGCGCGCCGTCAGTCGCCCGAGCGTCGGGCACGTCGAGGGCAAGGCCGGAGATGGCCGAGCGGATCTCGTAGCCGTCCCCGCTCTCGACGATGCTCCAGAGCTGGGCGATGGTGCCGTTGCACTCATACTGCTGAATCCTCACGCCAGACGCGGCGCTGGCGTCTGGCACGTCCACGGACTTGTTCGAGCAGAGGGACACCAACGTGTAGAAGCCGGTATTTGCGTCGAAGGACAGCCCCCACCTCTGGGCGTTGGATCCGTTGTCGCCCCAGAGCTGGATCCTCGCACCGTTGTCCGTCGAGGCGTTGCTCACGTCAAGGACCTTGGCCGGGTCGAGCGAGCTGCCGATCTGATACACGCCGCTGTCAACGGTGCGCTCGACCTTTACCAGGGACCACTTCTGGGCCATGCTCCCGTTGGGCTGGTACACTTGAACGTTGGTCCCGTCGGCAGACTCGCCCATCTCGACGTCGAGGTTCAGGCCGTTGAGCGCAGAGACGATGGACAGAGAGCCATCGTCGTTGCCCACCACGTCCCATAGCTGCCCCGGGCGACCGTCGAAGGCGGAGATCTGAACGTTGGTGCCCGACGACATGCCGTCACCGGAGACCGAGAGCGCGCGCCCGGATATCGAGTTCCTGATCGCGTAGCTGTCCCCGACACGCTCCAGGCGCCAGTTCTGCCCACCGTCCCACGTTCTGGAGAAGAGCTGCACGTTGGACCCGTCAGACAGCTGGCTGCCGGCAACGTCCAGGTACTTGTCGCTCCCCTCGCCAACGATCAGGTAGACGCCCTCCTCGACGCCGTTCCCGTCCTCTGCGAGCGCCCGAGAGGGCACGAGCGAGAAGAGCCCGAGCACGGACAGGGCGACCGCACAAAGAAGCGCTGCAAGGAGGCGTATTCTCGGCGACGCGTGATTATGACCACGGCTCATGTGACATCCCCATTCCTCGTTAGTGCATCCATCAAAAGTATAAGCGGAAAAGACGGCTCTCGAGAAAAACTCCGAGGACCGTCACATCGTGACGCCCCTGCCCAGCAGCGCCCTGGACCCTAGCACGAGATACCATCGTGGGACGCCCAGCAGGTAGCCGAGGCCGCCCCTCTCGCGGAGGGCCTCACGGACGGAGGCGCCCAGAGAGGCGACGCGCACCTTGCCCACGCTCCACTTGAGCAAGACTCGGTAGTAGGTGCGCTTGGCGGCTCGCAGCGCCTCGTCATTGCCGTAGCGCCGGGCGTACTCGACGAGCGTCCGGCCGAAGAGGACCTCGTTCTGCGCGTACTTCTCGTTGATCCTCACGCGCGAAGAATAGCTCGAGCCCCCGCTCGAGACGTGTCGATAGGCGCTCCAGGCCTCCTGAAACACCCTCACCCTTCCGGCGACCAGGAGGATGAACGCGTTTCTCCTGTCCTCCGGATAGGCGTCGAACTGCTTGAGCTCGAGAAAGCGGCCCTTCTCCCTGAGGTACTCCTCCCGGCGGACCATGAACGTGGACGTCTGCCCAGGCATGGTGCAGTAGAAGTTCTCGTCGAACGTGTACTCGTCCTCGAGGCAGTCCGGGTACTTCTCCCCGTTGGGCTCCGAGTCGGCGCCGACGACCGTGCAGTGATGAAACGTCGCGGAGAAGTCGGGGTGCGCCTCGAGAAAGGCTGCCTGCTCCTGGAGCTTTCCGTCATAGGTCCAGAAGTCGTCCCCCTCGCAGATGGCAAGGTACTTCCCGCGGCAGCGCGCGATCAGGTCCTCGTTGTTTCCGTCACAGAGGTTCTTCTCGCGATAGAAGATCTTGAAGTTGTCCGGGAGCTCGGGCTCGAGGCGCTTTATGACCTCGCGCGAGTTGTCCGGGGAGCAGTCCTCGCCCACGAGCACCTCGAAGGGATAGGAGCACTTCTGCATGGCGATGCCGCGAAGGCACCTCTCGACATAGGGGGCGTGGTTGTAGACGGTCACGATGACCGAGATGAGCGGCTCTTGCTCCAAGGCGGTCCCTCCAAGCTATCTCTTAGAAAGCCCCAGCGTGACGCGACAGATGTGGTCGACCTCGTCAAGGGGCAGGTCGGCGTACATGGGAAGCGTGAGGACGCGGTCCGCGACGTGGGCGGCGACGGGCGTGGAGCTCGAGTCGAACCTGCCGCGATAGCAGGCGAAGTCCGTGATGAGCGGGTAGAAGTACTTTCTCGAGAAGACCCCCTCGCGCTTGAGCGCCATATAGACGTCATCTCTGGTCGAGCCGAACTCGTCCTCGAACACGACGGGCAGGTACGCGTAGTTGGACGTGGTCCCCTCCTTGGGACGGCACACGCGTATCCCCGCCACTCCGTCCAGATGCTCCCAGTAGCGCTCGGCGACCACCCTGCGCTTGGCGATCTCGTCGTCGAGGTGGCGGAGGTTGCAGATGCCCATCGCGGCGCAGAACTCGTTCATCTTGGCGTTTCCGCCGACGTACTCCACGTCCTCCGGCCCGGTGATGCCGAAGTTCTTCCACTGGTTGAGGAGGTCCCTCAGCCCCGGGTCGCGGAAGCAGACCGCGCCCCCCTCTATGGTGTTGAAGACCTTGGTCGCATGGAAGGAGAACATCGAGGCGTCGCCGAACGACGCAGAGGAGACGTCCCCGCGGCGCACGCCGAAGGCATGGGCGGCGTCGTAGATGACCTTGAGCCCATGGCGGTCCGCGATATCCTGGATCGCGTCGACGTCGCAGAGGTTGCCGTAGACGTGCACCGGCACGATGGCGCAGGTGTCCTCGTCGATGAGATCCTCTATGAGGCCGGGGTCGAGCGTGTAGTCGTCCGGCCTTATGTCCGCGAAGACGGGCGTGAGGCCCTTGCGCACGATGGCGTGCGTGGTCGAGGCGAAGGTGTAGGGGGTGGTGATCACCTTGCCGTGAAGCCCCATCGCCTCGAACACGCACTCGAGGGCGCTGTGCCCGTTGGTAAAGAGCGCGATGTTCTCCACCCCAAGGTACTCCTTGAGGCTCCGCTCCAGCTGATGATGCTTCTCACCCATGTTGGTGAGCCAGTGGGACTCCCAGAGGGGCTCGATCTCGCGAACGAACTCCTCGAGCGGCGGCATGGAGGAGCGGGTCACGAGAATTGGCGAGTTGGACATGATGACTCCCGTCAGTTGACGCGCGTGGTACCGCAAGGGGGCTAGCGCCCCCTCCTACCCATAATATCCCTCATGGTGTTGAGCAGGTAGGTGAGCTCCTCCACGCGGAAGAGGCGCGCGATGGCCAGGTACGCCACGGCCATGACCAGCACCTGCAGGGCAACGACGGCAATGTCGGGGAGGCCGAGAAGCCCGATCGGGAACGCCAGGGCGCCCGAGACGGCCGAGAGCAGGAACGCCGGGCAGATGTCACGAACCTGCTCGCGGTAGGAGTAGCCGATGACGCGCCTGTTGGGAGACGCGTTGATGAAGGTGCAGATAACGCCGGTCACCGCATAGCCCACCACGATGAAGAAGATGTCACGCAGCACGAACGCGGTGAAGCACATGACGGAGACGCCCACGACCTTCTTGATAATCTCGAGCCTGAGGAAGAGGTCGCTCCTGCCAACGCCGTTGAGCACCTGGAGGTTGGTCGTGTGGATGGGCTGCAGGGCATAGATGAAGCAGTACATCTGGAGAAAGGGAACGCACGGCAGCCACTTCTCCCCCAGAAGCAACGTCACGAGGGGCGCCGCCACGATGCCAAACGCGCTCATGGCCGGGACGATGAGGAAGGTGCTCGTCTTGAGGGCGCGTCGAGCGAGTCGCTTGACCTGGTGCCTGTCCTCCTGGACATGCGCCACCGCAGAGAGCATGACGGGCTGTATGGCCCCGTCGAGCGTGACGCCGAGCGCCTGTGGGTACTTCTTGCCCTGAGAGACGTAGCCGAGGTCCGTGCTCGTGAAGACCTTGCCGATTATAAGATCGGAGAGGCTCTGGTAGCCCTGGTCGAGCAGCCCCGAGACGAGGAGCTTCCATCCAAAGCGGAAGAGCGTCGCCGCGCGCGCCCCGTCGAACACGACACGTGGCTTCCAGGGAATCTGAGCCGCCAGCACGACGCACTTGCAGAGCTGGTAGAGAAGCTGCTGGATCACAAGGGCCCAGATGCCGGCGCCCAAGAGAGCCGAGGCGATGCTCACGCAGCCGGAGACGACGCCCGCGGTGACCGTGGAGCGAAAGGTCTTGTGGAACTCGAGGTTGCGCGCGACGATGGCCTCCTGGATTGCGTTGTAGGCGTTCACCACCAGGATGAGCACAAGTGCGCGCAGCGGCCACACCACCCCCGGCATGCCGTAGAAGCCCGCGATGAGGGGCGCGGCGAGAAAGACGGCGGCGTAGAGCGCCACGGAGATGGCGAGGCTCATCCAGAAGACGGTCGAGTAGTCCCGCTCGGTCACGTCCGGCGCCTGGATGACGGCCGTGTTGAGGCCGGACTGCACGATGACGTTGCCCACGTTCACGAAGACGAGCATGATCGCGAGCATGCCAAACTCGTCCGGCGCCAGGATGCGCGCCATGACGATCTGCACCACGAGGGTGATGGCGGCCGCCCCGCCCTGCTCGAAGAGCTTCCAGAAGAGCGAGCGTATGGTCGAGGACTTGAGGTCTGAGCTGGGCATGCGGCTCCCTAGACGCCGGTCGAGTAGATGAGGATGCCGCAGATGACGAGCGCGAGCGCGAGCACCTTGCGGCGGTTGAGGCGCTCGTGGAAGATGAGGACGCCGAACGCCGTCACGTAGATGTAGCCGGTGGCGTCGAGGACGGGCCCCATTGAGAGCGGTATGACCTTGTACGCGAGCGTAGAGAGCAGGGTCGACACCACGAAGAGGACATAGGCAAAGACGACGAGCGGGTTGAGGTACTCCCCGAGGGGGCCCTCGTGGGTCCTGAGGGCGGACTTTTTGAGAAGAACCTGGGAGATGCCGCTCACGAACACGCCGAAGAGCGCGATGGCGGCATAGGCAAGGACGGACTCGCTCACGACCGATCGCCTCCCCTCGCCTCAACGTCGTCTGGTGCGGGCTCGGGGTCGTCCCCCGCCATGGCAAAGAGAACAACCCCCGCGAGCACCACGACGGCGCCCAGGACCTTCTGCCAGCTCACGGTCTCGTCAAAGAGAAGCGCGCCCCAGACGATGCCCCAGATCACGGTAACCGCGCGGTTGGCGTAGGCCGTGGTGAGCGGAATCCTCTTGATGACCTGCTGCCAGCCTATGGCATAGACGCCCAGCACGACGATCATGCCGCCGTAGCACAGGACGAACTCCGCGCTCATGAACGGGAACTGCGCCGCGAGCTTGCTCATGATGCCGCTCAGGGAGAAGACGGCCAAAAGGAGGTGGAGCGCGAGAAGCGTCTTGCCCCGAGTTCCGGAGGCGGCGCTCATGCCCTCTCGCCCCCGTAGACGACCCTTACGTGACGGGAGGCGGCGCCGAGGAGCTCCTCCATCTGGCGCACCCCGTCAAAGCGGAGAAAGAGGATGCCGAGGGCCTTGTTCGCCCCGTCGAGCGCGCTGACCTCGTCGCCCTCCTCCACGTACATGACGCTGCGGTACACGTGAGGGCCAAGCTCCTCGGACAGGGAGAGCCCTCCGTACGTCCCCGGACGGTCCGCGTGGACGACGTAGGTGGCATAGGCGCCCTCCGCGGACGCGCCGTCGAACGAGACGTCCTGGGAGAAGTCCCCCATGGCGCAGCGGACGTTGGCCTCCAC
>CALUJT010000019.1 GCA_944321005.1 uncultured Atopobiaceae bacterium
CTTCAGAATCGCGCGGGCGATCATGAGGCGCTGAACCTCGCCGCCGGAGAGGTGGGTGCCGCCCGTCCCCACGAGTGTGTCGGCGCCCTGGGGCAGCTTCTCCAGGATGTCCGCGCACTGAGCGGCCTCGAGGGCGGCGAGCGCTTCCTCGCGGGTGGCCTCGGGGCGCGCGGCGCGGACGTTCTCCAGAATCGTCTGCCGGAAGGGCCGATTGGCCTGGAAGACGAATGCCACGCGGTCCATGAGGTCGTGCGGGTCCATCTCGCGCACGTCCACGCCGCCGAGCGTCACGCGTCCGGCACCCACGTCCCAGAAGCGCGGCACGAGGCTCGCCGCCGTGGTCTTGCCGCCCCCGGAGGGGCCCACGAGCGCCACCGTCGCGCCGGCCGGCACCTCAAAGCTCACGTGGTCGAGCGCCGGGGCGTCCGCGCCTTCGTAGGTAAAGGTCACGTCCTCGAAGCGGATGGCGTTGCCCGCGGGCGTGCGCGGCGCGGCGGGAGCGGAGATCACGGGCGCCGCGAGCACCTCCTCGACGCGCGAGACGGCGTCCGCGGCGGACTGGAACGCCTCGGACATGAACATCACGCGGGTCATGGCGGTGGGGATCACGGCCGAGAAGATCGCGTAGAATGCGAAGTTGGCCAGGAAGCGCGCGAAGTCCCCCTCGCCGGGCGCCACGAGGATCGCCGCCGGCACGAGGAAGATCGCGACGCCGTTGATGATGGTGAGCGAGAGTGACTGCGGCGTCTGGCACCACTTGACGGCGTAGTCCTGTGCGAGCCGCGTGAACTCCTCGATGGCGTCGTGGAACGCGCGGAAGCTGTAGACCGTCTGCTGGAAGACCTTGACCACGGGAATGCCGCGCACGTACTCGGTGCCGGTCTTGTTCATCTTGACGAGCGACTCCATGTAGCGCGTCATGAAGTCCATGCCGCGCCCGCCCATCATGTAGAACATGCAGCCGAGCGAGATGATCACCGCGACAAGGCACGCGAGGCCGAGCCGCCAGTCAAAGACGAAGAACAGCACCAGCATGCCGACGATCATGGCAATGCTGCCCGCGGTGTCCGGGAGCTTGTGGGCGAGAAGCCCCTCGGTCTCGGCGGCGCAGCCGTCCACGACGCGGCGCAGCGCCCCGCTCGCATGCGTGTCGAAGTAACCCAGGCTCGCGTGCATGAGGTGGTCCGTGGTCGCCTTGCGCATGTTGGAGGCGCAGCGGAAGGCGGCGAGGTGCGTGCACATGAGACCGGCGAAGTAGATGAGGATGCTCGCGGCCGAAAGGCCGAACGCCCACCAGCCGTACGCGGCGATTCCGGTGGCCGCGCCCCAGTCGGGGGCCACGGCGATGAGGTCGCGCGCCACGAGCCAGACGCAGACGTACGGGCCAAAGCTTACGAGCATCGAGACGGCCGAGAGCGCGCAGCCCAGGTACGTGAGCGCGCGTCGCGGACCGGCAAAGGCGAGCAGGCGGCCAACGGCGCCCTTGCCGCGGGCGTCGCTCGCCTTGGTTGCTTGAGAGTCAGACATCGAAACCTCCTGCCTGTGGAGACCTTGATAGACGTTCCGTCGCACCGTATCATGGGAGTCGTTACTTGTTAGCTATAGTTAACTAGCATTGGACGATTTCTCAAGGGAGATGGACGAACCCTCAAGATGGCGGGCATGGGCGATATTCCCCGTGAGCTTGTCGCTCTATTCGAGCCGCAGGTCGAGCAGCTCGGCGTTCGCCTCGAGCGCCGAGGCGGCATCTGGGTGGGCGAGGCGCGGGGTTCCGTGGCGACAGGCTCGATGTGGCTTTGCGCGCCAGCACCGCATTGCCTCGTGCTCTGTCACGACGTCACCCCGCTTGAGGACATGCCGCTCTTTGAGGGGTCGCTCGGGCCGTACGCCTGCGTCTGCACGATGGGGGACGACGCGGTGGCGTGCTCGCGGGACTGCGGGCTTCCAATCAGGTTCGTCGGCGCCGGGGGCGGCGCGCATCGTCTACATGACGAGGTCGCCACGTTCGTCGAACGCGGCCCCCGCTCGCTCTCGAGTCGCCTGCTCGCCGGACACGTCTACCGCTCCCGCTCAGTCATCATGCTGCCCGACTTCTTCGACGAGCTTGACCGCAGCTATCCGGGGGAGTTTCGCGGGCTCTTCTCGGCGTTCGACGGCACCTGGGGTCCCGAGGCCACAGGTGCGATTCGCCATGCGCTCGGCAACATACCCGCGGGTCCGCCACTCGGCCCCGGCGGTTCGCTCGGGCTTCTCTCGACCGTTACCTCCCTCATGGCGTCGCTAGCTGCAGACGGGGGAGGCGCTGTCCAAGACGAGGGCGCGCTGGCGGGCCACGCGAGGAGGCTCCTGTCGGCTGCCGTCGAGAAGGGCGGCGTGCCCCCTTCCGTCGACGAACTCGCGCGCAGGCTCTACGTGAGCCGCTCACGGCTCTGTGACGCGTTCAAGCGCGAGACGGGACAGACTGTGGGCGCGTATGCGCGTCAGCTGCGGATGGAGCGCGCGTGCCGTCTCCTCGGGGACGGGGACCGCACCGTCTCCGAGGTCGCCGTCCTTCTCGGCTATCCGAGCCCCTCGGCCTTCTGCCACGCCTTCACCGACTTCACGGGCCTGTCCCCGCGCACGTGGGCGCATCGAAAAACTTGACAAGGGGACAGTCCCTTTGTCAAGTTAAGTGCGACGAAAGGGGAGGTATGACGGAGCTCGTGACGCTCGGGGCGTTCGTGGCCGTGCTCGTGGGCAGCGTCGCCGCGGGCGTGCCGACCGTCTATGCCCTCCTTGTGGGGCTCGCGCTCTTCTGCGGCTACGCGTGGCGCTCGGGCTACGCGCCCGGGGAGGTGCTCGCGATGTGCTGGCACGGCATCCGCCCCATCCGGCGCATCCTGGGGATGCTCCTCACGGTGGGCGTCCTCACCGGGCTCTGGCGCGCCGCCGGGGTCATCCCCGCGATCGTGGCGTACGCGGTGCCCCTTGCCACGCCGTCCCTCTTCGTTCTCATGACCTTCCTGCTCTGCTGCCTGGTCTCCGTCATCACGGGGACGTCCTTCGGCACCGCGGCAACGATGGGCTCCATCTGCGTCTCGATCGCCTCGGGAATGGGCGTGCCGCTGGAGCTCGCGGGCGGGGCGGCGCTCGCCGGGGCCTTCTTCGGGGACCGCTGGTCGCCCATCTCCACGAGCGCCCTTCTCGTGGCGGACGTGACCGGCACGGACTTCTACGGCAACCTGCGCCGCATGGCGCGCACGGTCGCGGTCCCGCTGGCGGTCTCGTGCGTGGCGTACCTCGTCGCCGGCGCGCTTCTCCCGGCGTCCGGCGGGTCCGCGGCGTTCGTGGGCGAGCTTCGCACGGCCTTCGACCTCTCTCCGGCGGTCCTCCTGCCTCCCGTTGCGGTCTTCGCGCTGGCGGCGCTGCGCGTGGACATCCTGCTCGTCATCGTGGCAGGCGTCCTGACGTCCGTGCCGCTGTGCCTCTTCCTGCAGGGCATGGGCGTTGCCGAGGTCATGCGGACGGCCCTCCTGGGCTTCTCGGCCCCCACGCCCGGAACGGCGGCGCTCGCGGGCGGGGGCGTTGTCTCGATGCTCTCCGCAGCGTGCATCGTCTGCGTGACCTCGGCCTACGCCGGCATCTTTGAGGAGACCGACCTCCTGAGCGGCGTGGAGGGCGTCGTCTCAGCGCTCGCGTCGCGCGTCACGCCCTATGCGGCCACGCTCGGCGTGTCGGTCCTCGCGTCCGTGGTCTCCTGCAACCAGACGCTCGCCATCATGATGGCGCACCAGCTGAGCCGCGACCTCCCGCAGACCGCCGAGGAGCACGCGCTCGACCTCGAGGACTCCGTGGTGCTGGTGGCGGGCCTCGTGCCATGGTCCATCGCGGGCGGGGTGCCGCTCGCCTCCATGGGCGCCCCCACCGCAAGCATGGCGCTCGCGGTCTTCATGTACGCGCTCCCGATCTGGCGGCTCGTGACGAGCTGGCGGCGCGGGGAGGGGCGCTGAGCGCGTCGGCGCCGCGCGCCGCACGCCGACGCTGCGCGCCGCACGCCGACGCTGCGCGCCGCACGCCGACGCTGCGCGCCGCAGTGTACAGAAATCTCGGAGTTCCTCAGTGCCCAACTGGGGGAACGCCGGAAGAACTCCGAGATTTCTGTACATTGGCCGTGCCGACAGCCAACCGTATCATTCATCGCGCCCCGACGACCAATATGCTGGCGAGAAGAGCCTCGAAACTGGTCGTCTGGGCGCGATGAACGCGCGGGCATGACGCGATGGCGCCGTTCCCGCGTCATACCCGCCTGGTGACACCGCTCAGCGATACGACCCAGCCAATCGCAAGGCCAATCGCGGCGGGGATGAGACCGTACATGAAGGCCGCCAGGTCCGCAGGTGCGATGTTCGTGAGGCCGAGGGCGTTTGAGAGGCTAAACGTCGCCACCGTATGGAGCACGTAGAGGACGGCAATCGTGATCAGCGCGACGAGGCGCCACCAGCCGAGCTCGGCCGTGCGACCAATCAGAAACGCCGAGACGATTCCGGCTATGGGCAGGGCTATGTGGAGCGTCAGAATCACGTAGCCCATGATGCCGCCCCCGCAGAGGGCGCCCGTCGCGAGGGACCCCCAGTAGAAGACGAGGCAGGCAAGCCAGACCATGCCGTAGATGATGACGGGCGGGACGAGACGTCTTTTCTCCATGGGGCACCTCCTCGGTCGTGTTGATGCCCTTAGTCTACCCAAGGAAAAGCAGTCGCCTCAGGGCAGCTGACAAAGTTCCCGACAAACCGTCGGGCGCAACTGGAGGCAGCTGCGTACAATTGCGCAGAAGGGGGTGAGGGGATGCCGGGTTCGTATCTTGAGCACGCGCTTGACTACATTGAGTGCCATCTTGCTGAGGCGCCAACGATCGAGGAGGTCGCTCAGGCGACCGGCGTCACCGTGGAACAGCTTCGCGCGGCCTTCCTGCTGATTGCCGGTATGACGCCGGCACGCTACATCCGTGAGCGGCGTCTCTCCGCGGCGGCGTCCGACCTCATGGCCGGTGGCTCCGTCACCGAGGTCGCGTTTCGCTATGGATACGATTCGGTCGAGGGCTTCTCTCGGGCGTTTCGCTCCTGGTGCGGAACGCTTCCCTCGGACGTCGCCCAGCTTGGTTCGCACATGCGCTCCCCCCTGCACATTGTGGTTGATGTAAAGGGAGGCCATCTCATGGAGTATCGAATCGTCGAGAAGGACGCCTTTCGCCTCGCCGGCGTCATGGCTCGTGTGCCGATGCAGTTCGAGGGCGAGAACCCCGCGATAGCGGAGCTCGCGCGCGACATCACGGGGGAGCAGCGCGCCGAGATGAACCGCCTGATGGACACGGAGCCGCGCCGCGTGGTGAACGCCTCCTGGAACTCGGACACCAACTTCCAGGAGGAGGCGGGCGAGCTCACGCACCTCATCGGCGTGCCCACCATAGCGCGCTCGGCGGGGGAGGGCCTCGCGCTCGTTGAGGTGCCGGCGCTCACGTGGGCGGTCTTTCCCAACGACGGCCAGCACCCCGAGACCATGCAGCAGACGACCGCCCGCATCTATGCCGAGTGGCTTGCCGAGGTGCCCTGGGAGCTCGACGGCTTCCGCATGCTCTCGTTCAGCGACGTCCGCGACGACGGTACCGCCTACAGCGAAATCTGGGTGCCCGTTCGCCGCAAGGTGTGAGATCGTGCCGGCACGGAAGTAGGAGCTTCTTTACCAAGAGTGATATGTGTCCCAAACTCAGGTCACTATTTAATAAATCTGTTCTGAAATCGGGATAGATTGCTATACTAGCATCAAAGGGCTGGCAAGGGTAGGAGATGCCATGGCGCGGCGTGAAGTCATACGTGAGGTAGTGGCCGAAGGTCTAACGAGGCCGATCCCCCCTGTGGTTTCGCGGGACGTTGCCATCCCGCACCTTGCCGAGCGCGCTTCGGTCATCAAGGGCGTTCGTCGTAGCGGAAAGACGTTTAGGATGTTCCAGCGCATGGGGGAACTCGTCTTGGAGGGTGTCCCCCGCGACCACATGCTCTTTGTTGATTTTGAAGACGATCGTCTCGATGGCGTTTCCGACAACGTGATAGGTGACGTGGTCGAGGAGTTTCTTCGCGCTCTTGGGACCGTACTGCCAGAGAAGCTCTATCTGTTCTTTGATGAGGTGCAAAACGTCGAGGGATGGGGCAGGCCATTGAGGCGTCTCACACAGAACCCACGCTTTGAGATATGCGTGAGCGGCTCGTCGGCAAAGATGCTTTCGGAGGGTGTGGCGACCGAGTTCAGGGGGAGGGGAATCTCTGCCGAGTTGCAGCCTTTCTCGTTTAGGGAATTCTTGCGGTATCGGGAGCACGAGCCCAAGGGAATTGTCTCGCCTGACGAGGCGCGTGAGCTCTCGATCCTCTTTGAGCAGTATCTGCACATTGGCGGCTTTCCCGAGGTTCAGGATGCGGACGTCGCCACACGGATAACGGCCCTTCAGGACATCGTCTGGACCATCGTTGCTCGCGACCTTGCCGAGCGCCATGGGCTTCCCATGCTGGGAACTAGAAAGTTTGTCCAGAGGGCTCTTCGCCTCTCTGGACGAGAGTTCTCCGTGCGCAAAACCTATAACGACCTCCACAGCGCTCAGATTCCGCTGTCGAAGGCCGATGCCTTCTCGCTGCCTGAGCACTGCGAAGATGCCTATCTGTTCTTTCTCGTATCCCGATTTGGCGCGGACCTTACTGAGGCCACCCGAGGAAGGAGGAAGCTCTACGCGATTGATTCGGGATTACAGTTTGCCTTTGGCCCGGCCTCCTCTGCAGATGAGGGGCAGCGGCTTGAGGACGCCGTCTACCTAGAGCTTAGGAGACGCTGCCTGGGGGACCGGAGGACCGGCATCGGGTTCTATCGTACGAAGGAGGGCTTTGAGGTCGACTTTGCCGTGGGAGACGTTGAAGATCGGTCGGTATCGGAGCTGTACCAGGTGGCCGCTCACGCCGAGGAGGCGACTACGTTTGCGCGCGAAGTCCGGGCTCTAAGCGCCGCTCTTGACGAGATGGGGCTTTCTGAGGGAACGCTGCTGGTCATGTCGGCACGAGACGTGCCCGAGCCCGAAGATGCCCGTATTCAAGTGCAGGACGCATGGCGCTGGATGCTCCAGCTGGACTAGCGTCCGAGCAGCCAGTCGATTGCGCCCAGCACTTTGATCCCGTCGCTGGTGGTATCGAGGCCGTATCGGTCGAGGGTAATCACGCACTTGGGGAACGCGTCTGTGATGACGCGGAGCGGACTCAGCTGGCGCTCGCGCGTGGCGGGGTCGACCATCGTCTCGCAAACCTGGACGTAGACGGTCTCGTTGGCCCTTCTCGCCACAAAATCGACCTCGCCCGCTCTGAGTGTTCCCACCTCAACGGAATAGCCACGTCGCCAGGTCGGATGAGAGGATGTGGGCGTTGGATCCGGTGATGTAGACGCCCGTGTCGGGGCGCGTGTGAAGGCGCCTCCATGGGAAATACTATTTCGAGCGTACTCGAAATAACCTTCTTGAACCATTCGAGTTTCAGTTATGCCTGAAAGAAACTGGGACGTCCCGCCGCTCATCAATGATATGGGGCAGCTGCCCCCCAAGGGCAAGGGTTATGTCGAGCTGCGCCATTTGCCGCATGCTTACGTAGAGAGGCTCGCATGGCAACCTCGGGAGTTTTCGGCTGCTTGGACGAGAAGTTCCGCCAGCGCGCGTGGCGCTTTTCTACTCTGTCTCGGGACCCATGAGGCGGCGTTTGTAGATGAACCTCACGACCAGCAGCGCCGTGCACAGGAAGAGCAGCGTGCCCACCGCAGAGAGCATGGCCTCGCGTCCAACGAGGGCGGTTATGACCACGATGACGGCGGAGAGCGGCGGGATGAGATGGACGAAGGTTCGGGACACCTCGCGTGCCAGGTATGTCTCGAGCTCATCGTTCTCTGTAGCAAGAAGGGCGCGCAGCGCGGTGTCGTCTGAGAGGGCGCCCCGGAGCTTGCGAATCTGCTTTACGGTGAAGCCTGCGGCAAAAGCAAGAAGCCCGATCAGGAAGCCCGAGGCAAAGCTCGTGACGTAGTCGTCTCCCCCAGCGGGGAAGATGCCGGCGACGGCCATGGCGGCGATGATGGCAATCGCGGCCAAAATGATGGCGAGCGAGATACGCTCGCGACGCAGGCGGCGGCGGATGTCAGCGCGCAGGGTTTCGACGGTCTTCTTCATGGCGATCACAGCTCCTCGTCTATCTCAGAAAAGTCAAAGACGTCTTCGATTGCAAGGCCAAAGTAGCGGGCAATCTTGTAGGCGAGAGGCAACGAGGCGGTGTACTTCTCGACCTCGATGGAGGTTATGGTCTGCCGCGTGGTGCCCACTGCCTCGGCGAGCTCGGCCTGACTCATCTTGCGCTCGCGGCGCAGCTCGCGGATGCGCGTTCGCATGGCATCACTCCTCTCGCGTTGCGTCCGACAGAGATGACAAGCGTGCTTTGCGTCTCTAGAATAGCGAGCTTTGCAAATAATGACAAGTCAACTTTGCAAGCAGAATGTAATGTGCGGTGTGAGCGCGCTCGGCGCCACGCCGGCGGACTGCTTCGCGTGCCGCGCGTGCGAGGGGCGCTGCCACTTCGACGTGCGCAAGGCGATGCGCGCGACGGCAGCTGGGGAACTCATCGGCTGCTTGGCGCGGCGGGGGCGCGTGACTGTCGTACGCCCTTGGCGTGATGCCCCTTGTCACACCTTACTTCTCGCTGACGTTGGTCTGCCATCATGCCCCTAAGAAGGGGGTGGGAGCGTTGGGCATTGAGGCGCTGTTCGGGCATATGAGCATTGTGGGCGTCCCGATCTCGCAGGATCTCGTCAACATTGCCTTTGTCGGGGTGTTTCTTGGCATTCCGCTCGTTGCCCTGCTCGTTGCGCGAATATGTGCGGTGCGTCGGAATCGTGTTGAGGAGCGGATTCCTAGGGCAACACTCTTCTCGGGCGATTTGCTTGACGAGCTTCCCGAGAGCATGAAGCCGGAGGTGCTAGGGGTTCCGTTTTGCGGTCAGGTCGGCGGTCGGGTCTTTGCGCTCTCGGCGCTCTCCCTGCTTCGCGACGGTAGTCTCTCCATGAGACCAACGAGTTCCCCGGCAGAGGGGGCATACCGCTTTGACGTGCTCGACCAAGGCATGCTGTCGAAGGCGGGCCTCGCCTCCGCGACTACGCGCGTCTGTCTGCCGGCGGGCTCGCTCGACAAGACGGTCGGTGGGGCAATCGCGCGCTACGTGAAAAAACCCGACGACGCATGCTGCCCTGTGCACGACTTTACTAGGTGCGCTGGTGACCAGGTTCTCAGGGCGGGTTATCTTTCCGAGAAGGACGGTGGTAGCGGCAACGCGACTGTCGTCCTCATGCTAGCGCAGATGATTGTGGGGTCGTGCTTCATTGCGTTCACGACGCTGCCCGGACTCTCTGCCATTGCAGTCGTGATTGGTGGGTTCGTAGCCCTGATCTTTACGCAGGGCTCGCTTGGGACGAGCGTTAACGCCGACAAGCTCCAAGACGTGCTCGCTCGCGCTGACGCGCATCGCCGCTGGATTGTGCAGTGCTACCGCTCGGGCGAGGCACTTCCGGGATCGGCGAAGCGTGTCGATCGAACGCTTCGCTTTGCGTTGGCGTTTGGGCTCAGCGATGAGGTCGTAGCCGAGCTCGCGCGTCGCTCGGGCGACGAAGACATCGAGTGGTTTCTCACTGAGCCGGCAGAGGGCTTTCCCTCGCCGCTGCGTGCGCTCGAGAAACTCTTTGAAGTGGCGGTCCACGAGGACGATCGCATGAGTGACAGCTAGGGAGCCAAGATGAGCGTCATCACCAACTTCCTCTATTACATCATCCTTCCGTACGTGCTCGCCCTCGTCATGGTGCGTCTTTCGGACCGCGCGCGCTTTGCGCATGTCGACAGCTCGGACATCCGCGACGGCCATCTGTGCGAGCCTCCCAGCACCGACGAGCCAATGTTTCTGGCGCGCGTGATGGACGAGGATTTCGTGCGCTCCGGAGTCACAGCGACCCTACTCTCCCTAGAGCACAAGGGCGTCGTGCGTATCGAGCGCGTTCCCACGGCGTGGTGTCGCCCGAGGATCAACGATCGGATGGACGAGGCACACGCGGCCAAGACGCTCGCCCAACGCGCAGCTGGTCTCGAGCGCGAGACCGTCCGCGTCTCGCTTGCTTCCAACGTGTCCACGAAGCGCCTTACGGAGTACGAGCGCATGACGCTTGACTTTGTCTTTGTTGACGGTCGCGCGAGCATCACAGCAGAGGAGCTAGCGGAGGCGCGGCGGGAGTTTCCCGCCTACCTCACGCGACAGAGCCACTGCCTATCGGGCAAGGCGACGCGCGACGTGCAGGAGCGCCACCTCGTCGAGGGGGTATCGCCGTCGCTCTTCTGGCTTGCTGTCGTGCTTCTCGCCTTCTATGCGCTCGTGGCTTTCCTGTTCGTGGGCTATGATGTGCTGCCCATGATTTTCTTTGGACTGCCGGGGCTTGCCATGATGGTCGCGTACTCGCGGCCGCGCGAGGTCTACACAGTCGAAGGCCACGCGCTGCTCGTGCGCTGCCATGCGTTCAAGCGTTACCTCGTTGAGCTCACGAGTATGCGCGACGCGCGCCTAACCGACGTCGCGCTGTGGGGCGAGCAGCTGGTCTATGGCGTTGCCGTCAACGCTGTGGGAGCCGCTCCGCGCGATCTCTTCCCCAAGATTGAGTCCAGCCGCGCCCCCGCGGCGCCCGACTGGTACGTTGCCTACGTGCGTACCCATGACAAGAAGAATGCCAGTTCGCGTCCGTCACACCCCGTCACCGTCCAATGAATGCCCGGTAGTTAGCCTCGTTCCGATTGGCGCAGGCGCAGGCACGAGACGCGCCACCGTTCGACGTTGGCACGTCTCGCGCGCGGCGAGCTCGGTGGCGCGGCGCTCTTCTCGGCCTCTCTTCTCGGTCTCTCCGAGCGGCGCCCACTCGTCCACGGATCTCCCTCCCTGCTGTTGAGTGTTACGAAGGGACAGTCCCTTCGTATCATTTTTTTGGGGGGGGGTTGTTCTGTTCATCGAGTGTGCAGGAATCGAAGAAATGAGGCTCAGGGCGAGGCGTTTTTCTCGGTTCATGCACACTCGATCGATTGGCGAGAAGTTCGTGTGGCCGATAGGCCCCTCTACCTGCGGCGCGCAACCGGCAGGCGCCTTCTGGTTGCCTCAAAAACGAGCAAATTGCTTACCGTTGGTTGGTAGAATTGCGCCGTGCGCGCCCGCAGACTATGGGGTGCCGGCAGACGGAGCACACCCCGAAGAAGGGCAGACCATGAGCTTTCGCGACAACCTTCAGCACCTGCGCGCAGAGCGCAACATGACCCAGGAGCAGCTGGCCATGCTGCTCGGCGTCTCCCGTCAGAGCGTCACCAAGTGGGAGGCCGAGAAGAGCCAGCCGGAGATGGACAAGCTGCTCAAGATGTGCGAGATCTTCGACTGCACGCTCGACGAGCTCGTGACAGGCGACCTCACCGGCCGCGCCGCGCCTGCGACGGCGGCCCCCATCCCCGCAGGCCCGCCCACCGACGTCTGCGGCTACGAGGAGCACCAGCGCATGATGGCGCTCAAGGTCCCCACCGGCGTGGCCCTCATCCTTCTGGGCATCGCGCTCGGCCTGCTCTTCGAGGGCGCCGTCGAGCTGGCGTCCTGGAACGGGCGCGACGGCCTCTTCGTGATCATCGTGCTCGTGGGCATCCTCGCGGGCCTCGCGCTGCTCGTTCCCGCGGGCATGGAGCACACGGCGTTCCAGAAGGCGCACCCCTACGTGGAGGACTTCTACACCGACGAGGACCATGCTGCCGCGCGCCGGCAGTTCTCGGCAGCGCTCATCGCCGGCCTCGCGCTCATCTTCGCGGGCATCGGCTGCCTGCTCATGCTCGAGAGGACGGCGGAGAACTGGGGGCTCTTCTTCCTCATGTTCTTTATCGCCCTGGGCGTGTGGTGGATCGTGCGCGGCGGGATGCTGCTCGGGCGCGTCAACGTCGAGGAGTACAACCGCTCCATCGCCGAGGACCTCGAGGTGGAGGATATCGTGTCCGCGCAGCTGGACGAGGCGCGGCGCGACGCCCTTCTCGCCCAGAAGCGGCGTGGCAAGAAGCTCGGCGCGGTGTGCGGCGTCATCATGATCGTGGCCACGATTGTGGGCCTGGCGCTTCTCTTTGCGCCGGTGTTCTCGGCGCCAAACATGGACTCCTGGACCCCGGAGGGCACCTCGGCCATGTGGTTCTGGGTAGCCTGGCCGGTGGGTGGTCTCGTCTGCGGCATCGTGACGCTGCTCTGGGAGGCGTTCGGCCGGGAAGAGTGACGCGCCTGTGCGAGACGCCGTGCCTCGTGGGCTATTGCCTTATGCCCCCAGCTCGGTAATGGGGACAACAAACACTCCGTTGGGCGTCCTTCTGCAGAAGGACGCCTTGCCAACAAGGACCGCAAGGAACGAGGGATTCGCGTTACGTGCGGCGGGGTTACGTGCAATCTTGTCGCGCAGCCTGAGGAGGTTGCGCTCTGCTGCGGGCACCTTCTCCTCGCTCAGCTTCACCTCGAAAGCGCCCCATCTTCCGTCAGGAAGCTCAACGATGATGTCAACTTCGAGGCCGTCCGCGTCTCCGTAGTAGCGCACTTCAGCGTCGGGGATCGTCCCGAGCGCGAGGTCCGTCTCGCCCGACCGGCGACGCCTTTCGTGCCGCGACTGGTGGAGCGCGAGCGTCGCCGGTGTCAGCTCCCCGAGGAGCGCCTCGGGGAGTGTCCCATGAGCGGGGTGGGCTCTGTGCGTCCCGATCTCGAGCAGGGATGAGCCTCGGTCGGGGCTCCTCTATTACACCAGCCTCGAGCAGGCACTACACCCGGTTCTTTGATTTCTTTGACTTCCGTTGATTTCTTTGACTTCCGTTGACTTGTTTTGCGCTGGGCGAGGCGGCTCGCACGTTCTCTCTGCTACTATGTAGACACGTCTACAAAGGAGGTTCGCATGGCAACTGCGGTCGTTTCCGGGCGCGTGGACGAGAAGGTCCGTCAGCGCGCGGACGCCTACATCCGCGCGGCGGGGTCCACGCCTGCTGAGGTCATCAAGGTGGTCTGGGAGAACATCGCGCGCACGGGCGAGGTGCCGGAGGTGGTGCCGGTGGAAGAGCCCCGTGGTGCCTGGGAGCGCTTCATGGAGTTCAGGGAGAGCCTTCCCAAGGCCGAGCCGTGGCTGGTCAACCTCACCAACGAGCAGATGCGCGACATGATTGCGAGCCGCTATGCGTGACTTCAACAGCAGGAGGCTGCTCTTCGACACCAACGTTCTTCTCGATGCGGTTTGCAAGGAAAGGCCGCAGTCCACGGAGGCATGTGAGGTCCTTCGCCGGTGCAATGGCGGGGGAGACCTGGGGCTTGCTGCCGTGGGGTCTCTCAAGGATGCGTATTACGTGCTGCAGCGACAGTACGACGAGGCGCAGGCGAGAAGATCAATCGAGTGGTTGCGCGAGCTGCTCGTTATCGCGCCGATGGGTGCGGAGGAGTGCGAGCTCTCGCTCGGCTGCGGCGAGCCGGACTTTGAGGATGGCCTCATCCGCGCCTGTGCCGAGCTCAATGACGTTGACGTCATCCTCACGCGCGACGCGGACGCGTACAAGCGTTCCAAGGTTCGCGCCATGTCCTGTGCGGAGTACCTCGAAACCTTTGGGTAGGCAGTCACTCGCCTAATTCAATCCCCATAACCTTATTTAGACAATATCTATTGATTTGTGTTATCAATGGGGGTGTACTTAATGAAGTATCGCGTCCTTAGAAGACAAATCTCCGAGCTGGCGAAGTCAAAGGGGCTTGTGGTGTTCTGGGAAGAGGGCTCGAGCCACACAAAGGTGAGCGTTGGGAACAGACAGACGACAATCCCCCGTCATTCTGAGGTGAATGAGGTTACTTCTCGCGCGATACTCCGCCACCTGTTTGGAGGTGAGTGACATGGCAAAGGACGTAACGGCGCGCGTGACTCGGAGTGAGGGTTGGTGGGCCATTTCCGTCGAGGAGATTCCGGGTCTGTTTACCCAAGCTCGCAGGCTCGACCAAGTTGCCAATATGGTTCGTGACGCGGCGTCGCTGCTCGGCGTTGAAGTGGATGCCGTTGAGGTTCTGCCAGTGCTTGACTCTGACTCGCAAAGAATGCTTGAGGAGCTCGAGGCAGCTCGCAGAGAGGCTGAGGAGAAGCGGCGCATATCCTCAAGCCTCACTAGACAAATAATCCGCCGCTTTCGCGAGGAGGGTCTCACCTTGCGTGACATCGCCTCTCTCGTGGGTCTCTCGCAGCAGCGTGTTGCCGTGCTGAGCAAGGACGTATAGAAGGCAGCTACGAGTTAATTCGCTCAATGAACGCCTGGTAGTCGGCCTCGTTCTGGTTCGCGTAGGCGCGGGCGAAGTCCAACATGGCGTCCTCGAAGGCGTGGCCGTCGTCGAGGTATGCCGCGATGGCGACCTCGTCGCCGGTGCGGGCGTGCGCGTGCGCGAGCGACCACGCGCAGAGCTGCGCGACGTTCTCGAGGCTCTCCGGGCCCACCGCGGCGAGGTCGATCGAGCCCTTGCCGTTCCAGAGCTGGCGCACGTAGTAGTCGCGCGTGCCGCCGCCCGCCGTGGGCACGCTCGTCCAGCCCAGAAGGAAGTCGCTCGTGGACTGCACGAGGCGCTGGCCCTCCACCACGCGCTCGCCGTGGCTGGCAAAGCCGCTCGGGCGCCAGTAGCGCTCTACGACGGACTCCTCCGCCTCCTTGACCTGGAGGACCAGCGGGTCGTCTTCGTCGCGGCCGGTGAGCAGCGCGACCCAGGCGCGGCGTCCCACCGAGCCCACGCCCACGACCTTGCGCGCGGCGTCCTGCAGGCGGTAGTGGCCGAGAAGAACGCGGCGGTCGCGGGGGATGCTCCCAAAGTAGGCGTCCAGGAGGCCGCGCAGCGCGTGGCTCAGCCGGGACGCGTCGTAGCCCTGCTCGGCGGAGAGCTCAGAGAGCGGCACCAGCTCGGGTGGGCGCGTGTCAAAGCAAGGGCGCCCGCCGTCGCGCACCGTGAGGCGGTCGGCTGCGCATGCGCTGTCCTTCTCGCGCGCCTTCTCCACGGCCTTGCGGATGGTCCGCCCGGTCTTGCCGTCGAGCTCGAACTCGTCGAGCATGCGCTCGACGTCGAGATGGGCATGCCAGACGTCGAGCTCGCCCTTCTCCGCAAAGTGGGCCATCGCGCGACGATACTGCTTGGCGCAGGCGCGCACGGCGTCCTTGCGGGCCTGCTTGGAGAAGCCGCGGTCGCGCCCGCAGATCTCGATGCTCGCCACGAGGCGCATGACGTCCCACTCCCAGGGCCCGGGCGCGGTCTCGTCGAAGTCGTTGACGTCAAAGACGAGGTGGCGCGTGGGGCTGAGGAAGATGCCGAAGTTGCCGATGTGGGCGTCTCCCACGCACTGGACCTCGAGACCGGTGACGGGCATGGTGGCGAGGTCGGCAGCCATGATGACGGCGCTGCCGCGGTAGAACGTGAACGGCGAGACGCCCATGCGCTCGTAGCGCAGCGGCACGAGGCTCGGGTCGCGCGCGGCGGACTGCTGCTCGATGAGGTCGATTGCGGAATCGCTGGACGCGCGGGGCTCCCATGCTCCGAGCGAGGCGATCGGGCACGTCTCGCGCGCGGCGAGCCCGGCGGCCCGACGCTCCTCCACAGTGGGCGCCGGTCGGTAGAGCACCGCCTGCGAGCTGGGCGTAGCGTTCTTCTCAATGCTCTCGAGCTCGTCCATGCGAGTCCTTTCCTGTTGAGATGGGCGGGTTCGATTGTCACATATCGAGTTGGCAACGGCCCTCCGAGGCCGTCGGACAAAGGTTGGGTACTTTTTTGCGCATGCCCCGAGTATCAGACCCCTTCTCGATTCATGTAACTGCTGGTAGATTTCTTGGGGTGAATACGCGATACTTTTGGTGCTTGCGAAAAAGTACCCAACCTTTTCTGGCCGTGATTATGGAGACGGATTACCCGTGCAAAGAACCTCTTGGAAGCTCAAGCTTGCGTGTGTGTGGGGAGGTGAGCTCGTCTCCGTGCTCACGAGCTCCATCCTGCAGATGGGCTTTGTCTGGCAT
>CALUJT010000020.1 GCA_944321005.1 uncultured Atopobiaceae bacterium
ATTCGCCCTACCTGCGCACCATCGCGCGCGGCGTGGCGGACGACCTCGGCATCGCCGTGGAGGAGGGCGTCTACGCGGGCGTGCTCGGCCCGTGCTTCGAGACCCCGGCCGAGGTCGCGGCCCTGCGCACGCTCGGCGTCTCCTACGTGGGCATGTCCACGGTCTGCGAGGTCATCATGGCAAAGGCCCTCGGCATGAACGTGCTCGGCCTCACGCTCGCCGCCAACGAGTCCGGCGCGCCTGCCGTCTCCCACGAGAGCGTGCTCGAGGCGGCCGAGGGCCACGCGCGGGACTTCGAGGCCCTCGTGAGGGGCGTGCTGCGCCTTCTGTAGGGGCTTCGGGCCCTTGTTCTTCTCGCCCTGCGAAGACACTTGACATGTCAAGGGTCTACCGTATCCTTGCATTGTCAACAGTTGTCATATCAAGGAGTCTCATGGGAGACGAGAAGAACGGGGCGGGGCTCGGGCGCTCGCTCGAGGACTTCCACATGCGCCTCATGCGGGCGTTTCACGCCCAGCGCACCTATCTCAAACCGAGCGTGGACGGGCTTGGCCTGGGCCCCGGCCAGGCCAAGCTGCTCGTGTACCTGGCCGTTCACGGACCATCCAGCCAGCGGGAGGTGGCAGGGTTCTTCGAGACGGACCCGGCCTCGGTGAGCCGCATGTTCGACTCGCTGGAACGTGCCGGCTTCGTGACGTCCGCGCCCGGCAGGGACCGCAGGACCAAGGCCCTCGAGCTCACGGGGCGCGGTCGGGACGCCGCCATGAGGTGGGAGGTCGCGTGCGACGAGGAGCAGGAGGTCATGCTCCGGGGCTTCTCTCCGGACGAGGCCACCGCGTTCGCGGACTACCTCGCCCGCGCGCGGGCCAACCTGCGGCGCGCCGCCGAGGGGAGGGAGGCCTGATGGACGGGGTCAGGCTCATCGCGCGCTACCTGGGGCCCTACCGCAGGGACTTTCTCGTTGCCGCGCTGTGCGTGGCGGTGGAGACGTCGCTCGAGCTCGTCATCCCCATGCTCATGGCAAACGTGGTGGACGACGGGATCCTCGCGCAGAACCTCGACGCCGTGGTCACCAACGGCGGCCTCATGGTGGTCCTGGCGTTCGTCTCCCTCGCGCTCGGCTTTCTCTACGCGCGCTTCTCGGCGCGCGCCGCCATGGGGCTCGGCGCCCGCCTGCGCGAGGCCGAGTACGCCCACGTGCAGGAGTTCTCGTTCGCCAACATCGACGACTTCGATTCCTCCTCGCTCGTGACGCGCCTCACCACGGACGTCACGGTCATCCAGAACGCGCTCGTCTCCGGCACGCGCCCGCTCGTGCGCGGACCCGTGATCTTGGTCATGGGCCTCGTCTTCGCTGCGGTCATGTCGGCAGAGCTGGCGGTGGTCTTCTTCGTGGTGATGCCCGCGCTCGCCGTGGCCATGTTTCTCGTGGTGCGCCGGGTGGGGCCGCTCTACCGGGTGCTCCAGGGCGCCATGGACCAGCTGAACGACGCCCTCCAGGAGGACCTCGCCGCCATCCGCGTGATCAAGGCCTACGTCCGCGAGGGCCACGTGGCCGAGCGCTTTGCCGCGGTCAACGGCAGGCTCGCCTCCACCGCCACGCGCACCTTCCGGACGGCCGTCCTCAACACGCCCATCTTCCAGGGGACGATGTACGTCACCTGTGTCGCCATCCTCTGGTTCGGCGGGCAGATGATCATCGCCGGGACCCTGCAGGTGGGCACCTTCACCGGCTTCATGAGCTACGTGCTGCAGATCGTGAACTCGCTCATGATGATCTCCAACGTGTTCCTGCTGCTCGCCCGCGCCGTCACGAGCATCGAGCGCGTGGGCGAGGTCCTGGGAGAGGAGCCCACGATCGTCTCCCCGGAGGGTGCCGTCACCGAGGTGCGGGACGGGAGCGTGGAGTTCGACCACGTGAGCTTCAAGTATGCCGCCGACGCCCAGAAGAACGTTCTCGAGGATGTCTGCCTCTCGTTTGCCCCGGGCTCCACCGTGGGCGTCCTCGGCGGCACGGGCTCGGGAAAGTCCACGCTCGTGCAGCTCGTCGCGCGGCTCTACGACGCCACCGCGGGCACCGTGCGCGTGGGCGGGCGCGACGTGCGCGACTACGACCTCGCGGCGCTGCGCGACGCGGTGGGAGTGGTGCTCCAGAAGAACGTGCTCTTCTCGGGGACCGTGCGCGAGAACCTCGCCTGGGGAGACGCGGACGCCACGGACGAGCAGATGCTCGAGGCGTGCCGCCTGGCCCGCGCAGACGAGTTCCTGGACCGCATCGGCGGGCTCGACGGCGACCTCGGCCAGGGCGGCGCGGGCGTCTCCGGCGGGCAGAAGCAGCGTCTCTGCATCGCGCGCGCCCTGCTCAAGCACCCGCGCGTCCTCATCTTCGACGACTCCACGAGTGCGGTGGACATGGCCACGGACGCCGCCATACGCGAGAGCCTCGCCGGCCTTGCGGGCGTGACCAAGATCGTGATCGCGCAGCGCGTCGCCTCGGTCATGGACGCGGACCAGATCGTGGTTCTGGACGACGGGCGCGTCCACGCGTGCGGCACCCACGAGGAGCTCCTCGCGAGCGACGACATCTACCGGGAGATCTACGAGTCCCAGATAGGCTCTGGGATCAGCGGGGAGGTGGCATAGATGCCCGCGCGCCAGACCGCCGCGCCCGCGCGGCCCAAGAACATGCTCGTAACCCTGCGCCGGCTGCTCTCCTACATGAGCCACGCGCGCTGGCGCCTGCTCGTGGTGGCGGTGCTCGTGTGCGTGGCGGGCCTCGCCAACCTCGTGGGCACCTACATGATCAAGCCCGTGGTCAACGCCGTGGGGGAGGGCGACTACGAGCTCTTCGTGCGCCTCGTCGCTCTCACCGGCGCCATCTACGCGGCGGGCGTGGCGTCGGCCGCCGGCTACACGCAGACGATGGTCCGCGCCGCCCAGAAGGTGGTGTTCGACATCCGCCGCGACCTCTTCTCCCACATCGAGAGCCTGCCGCTCTCGTTCTTCGACCGCGCCCGCCACGGAGACGTCATGAGCTACTTCACCAACGACGTGGACACGGTCTCCGAGGCGCTCAACAACAGCTTCGCCAACCTCGTGCAGGCCGCGGTGCAGATCGTGGGCACGCTCACGCTGCTCCTGGTGCTCGACTGGCGCCTCACGCTCATCACGCTCGGATGTGACCTGGGGATAGCCCTCTACGTGCGCTTCTCCGGCGGCAGGAGCCGGAGCTACTTCGCGCGCCAGCAGGCCGAGCTCGGCGGGCTCGACGGCTACGTCGAGGAGATGATCTCCGGCCAGAAGGTGGTCAAGGTCTTCAACCACGAGGACGCAAACCTGGCACGCTTCCGAGAGCTCAACGGGCGCCTTCGGGAGGCGGGCACGTCCGCTCAGGCCTACGCCTCCACCATGGTGCCGGTCACCGTGTGCGTGGGCTACGTGAACTACGCCGTCGTGACCGTCGTGGGCGCCCTTCTCGCCCTGGGCGGATCGATGGACGTGGGATCGCTCGCGAGCTACCTTGTCTTCGTGCGCCAGGCTGTAGCGCCCATCAACCAGTTCACGCAGCAGGGCAACTTCCTGCTCACGGCCCTTGCCGGAGCGGAGCGCATCTTCTCTGTGATGGAGCTTTCGCCCGAGGTGGACGAGGGCGTGGTGCGCCTCGAGCACGCCGGCGACGTGGAGGCCGCGCGCGTGGCCGCCGGCGCCGCCGGCTGGGCGTGGCTCATAGACGGCGAGCACGTGCCGCTGCAGGGCGACGTCCGCTTCTACAACGTGGACTTTGGCTACGAGGAGGGGCAGACCGTCCTCAGGAACCTCACGCTCTACGCCAGGCCCGGGCAGAAGATTGCCTTCGTGGGCTCCACGGGCGCGGGGAAGACCACCATCACCAACCTCATCAACCGCTTCTACGAGACGCGCTCCGGCGTGATCACCTACGACGGCATCGACGTGCGGGACATCGAAAAGGCGTCGCTGCGCCGCTCGCTGGGCATCGTGCTCCAGGACACGCACCTCTTCGCCGGTACCATCGCGGACAACATCCGCTTCGGCAAGCTCGACGCCACGGACGAGGAGGTTCGGGCGGCGGCGCGCGTGGCCAACGCGGACGGCTTCATCAGCCGCCTGCCGCGCGGCTACGACACGCCCGTGGTCGCCGACGGCGCCAACCTCTCCCAGGGGCAGCGGCAGCTGCTCGCCATCGCGCGCGCCGCCGTGGCCGACCCGCCGGTGCTCATCCTCGACGAGGCCACCTCGAGCATCGACACGCGCACCGAGGCCCTCATCCAGCGCGGCATGGACGGCCTCATGGCGGGGCGCACGGTCTTCGTGATCGCGCACCGCCTCTCCACCGTGCGCAACGCGGACGCGATCATGGTGCTCGAGCACGGGCGCATCGTCGAGCGCGGGACCCACGAGGAGCTGCTCGCGCAGCGCGGCGAGTACTGGCAGCTCTGGACCGGCGCCAAGGAGCTGGACTAGCCGGCGGGCTGGAAGGGAGATCCATGATGGAGCTGGTGGCGGTTGCCGTGGGAGGTGCGGTGGGCAGCGTGGCGCGCTGGGGGCTCGGGCTCGCGCTCTCCGCGTGCCTGCCGGGCCTTCCGGCGGGGACGTTCGTGGCGAACGTGGCCGCCGGGCTCATCATCGGCATCGCGACGGGCGCGCATGCGGTCGCGCCCCTGCCCGAGCCCGCGAGGCTGCTGCTCACGGTGGGCCTCTGCGGGGGACTTTCGACCTTCTCGACCTTCTCCAACGAGACGCTCCAGATGATCGAGGGGGGAAACCTGCCCGGCGCCGCGGTGAACGTCCTGCTCAACGTGGCAACGTGCCTCGTTGCGGTCTGGGCGGGCGCGCGCCTGGGAGGGGCGCTCGCGGCGGGATAGGACGCGGGACCATGCAACGCCCGCCCTCAGGATGCGATTTGCGGCCTGGGCGCGCGGTGTTGTATGGTCGGCCGAGGAGAAGGCCCGAGGCCCGATGGGAGTCAACATGGCAAAGCAGACCTGGCAGGGCGGCAACATGCTCTATCCGCTGCCCGCGGTGATGGTGAGCTGCGCAAACGAGGCGGGGGAGAGGGACATCGTCACGGTGGCGTGGGCGGGGACCGTCTGTACCAACCCGCCGATGCTCTCCATCTCCCTCAGGACGGAGCGCCACAGCTATCACATCATCCGCGAGTCGGGGGAGTTCGTGGTGAACCTCGTGACGACGCGCCTCCAGCGCGCGTGCGACTGGTGCGGCGTGCGGTCTGGTCGCGACTACGACAAGTGGGAGGAGTGCCGCCTCACGCCGGCGCCCGCGACCACGCTCGAGCTCGCGCCGGCGATCGCGGAGTCCCCCGTGAGCCTGGAGTGCCGCGTGCGCGACGTGCTGGAGCTGGGGAGCCATCACCTCTTCCTGGCGGACGTCGCGGCGGTGCAGGTGGAGGAGGGGCTGCTGGACGAGCGCGGCAGGCTCGACCTCGCCCGCGCTGGCCTCACCGCCTACAGCCACGGCGAGTACTTCGAGCTGGGTCGGCGCATCGGGACGTTTGGCTACTCCGTGCGCAAGCGTCCCGCCCGGGGCGGGCGTCCCGGCCGCACCCGCTAGTAGCCGCGCGACATGCGTCGCCTGATCGCGACGTACTCCATCACGAGCAGCACCAGCAGGATCGCCATGGAGACGAGCGAGCCCACCACGGCGCCGGCGAGTCCGGCGAAGTTCACGAGCAGCATCGCCACCGGCACCGCGAACGCGAAGGCAATGAGGTAGAGCTTGGAGACCTCCGCCTGCGCGCGCAGCACCGTGACGATCTGGTAGAGAAAGTCGATGCAGGCGCAGACGCCGCCCGTCCCCACCATCACCAGGGCAAGCCCGCGGAACTGCTCGAAGTCGATGCCGTACATGACGCTCATGATGGGGATGCCGAGCCACGCCATGAAAAGCGCCATGGCGCCCGTGATGAGCGCGATGACGCCCACCATCGCGAGCACCAGAAGGTCGAAGCGCCGGTGGCGGGACGGGTCGTCCCAGATGCGCGCCAGGCGCACGAGCTGGGGCTTGTAGATGACCCCCGCCACCATGAGGATGGAGTGCGCCGGGAAGTAGAGCGCGTTGTAGTAGAGCTGGTTGTCGTAGGAGAGCGCGCCCTCCATCGCGAACTTGGGCACGGAGTCGATGAGGTTGTAGAGGAAGAGCGCCAGGAAGAGCGGGAAGCACTCCACGAAGAGGTCTCGCACGCCGCGGAGGCTGGCCGGCAGGCTCCTCTCGGTCTCAAAGAGCGCGAGCGGCACCGTGAGCAGCACGAGCGAGGCCACCCCGCCCGCCGCCATGGCAAAGCTCGCCACCGCCAGGCTGCGGGTGAGGAACAGGATGACGGAGAACGCCACGAGCCCCAGCACGCAGCGGGCCGCCTGGGAGAGGCCGGCCAGGTAGAGCTTGTCCTTCTGCTGGAGGCGCCCCTCGTAGACGTCCGCCAGGCCGTCCACCGCGCGGAACACCAGCACCCCCATGCAGATGGAGAACATCTGGGAGTCGTAGCCGCGCATCTGGCACCAGAGCCAGCCCACCACCAGCATGAGGGCGCACGTGAGGAAGCGCTGGATCTGGTAGTCCAGGAACGAGCGCATGTCGTCGAGGTCGGACACCTGGTACGTGCGAACGCCGTAGTTCGCCAGGAACAGCAGCAGCGTGCCCACCGTGAACGCCATGGAGAAGAGGCCCGCTTGCTCGGCTCCCACGAGCCACGTGCAGACCATCGTGAGCAGGGGGAAGAGCATGCCCCACGCCGCCTGGCCCGCGGTGTTGCACAGGTAGTCCCGCTTGGTCTGGTGCGCCAGGTACTGCTCGGTCTGTTCGGAGATCTTGCCGCCAAAGACCGCGCCGATGAGGCGGTTCCACCAGTCGTTGGCCGCTCGGGCAAGGAGGCCGGGCTGTCGCGCCGGCCTCTCGGCGCGCCCGCCCCGCCTCTTAGTGACCACGCCGTAGCGCGGGGTCTTGGGCGATCCGCCCGCCGACCTCACGGGCGTCACCTCGCGCCGGCGCACGAGGCGCCTGAACGGGTTCTCCGGCACGGGCGCACCTCCTCTCGCGTTGCTCACACGCGAGATTGTACCGCCGTCCGCGTGCCCGCGCCGCGCGCCCGCGCCTCACGTGAACAACCTGTTTCCCGGCAGTTAGGTCTTGGCTGACGGGCGTTTCCCGGGGTATCTTCTTGAGTGTCGACCGCACACCCGTAAAAGGAGCAACGTTGGCCGAGAAGAACCAGCAGCTGGAAATCGATTCCGCTATCATTCCCGCCCTCAACGTCCCCGGAAGCATCGCCGAGAACATGGCGCTGTTCCTGCGCCTGGTGCGCAAGGTCCTCGAGGAGTTCGACCCGGAGCTGCGCGCCACCTTTGACGTTCTTCTCGCCGACGCCATGCGCGCCAACGCGGACGAGTCCTCGGAGACCGCGGACGAGCGCGCCGCCTTCGCCGAGCTCGAGGACATCGTGGGGCGCCTGGACACGCGCTCGGCGACGCTGGTCATGCGCGCCTTCGTGGCCTACTTCCACCTTGCCAACATCTGCGAGGAGAACTACCGCGTGGGGTCGCTCCGCACGCGCGAGAGCGCGGTGGAGGTCACCGAGCGCGAGGACCCGATCAACGACATCACCGTCGCCTACCGCCAGCTGGTGGACGAGTGCGGGCGCGGCCGGGCCATCGCGCTGCTGCAGCGCCTGGAGTTCCGCCCCGTCTTCACCGCCCACCCCACGGAGGCGCGCCGCAAGGCGGTCGAGGGCAAGATCCGCCGCATCGCGGGGCTCCTGGAGGAGCGCTCCGGCCTCGCGGGCGCCGCCCTCGCGGAGAACGAGCGCCGGATGCTCCAGGAGATAGACGCGCTCCTGCGCACCTCGCCCATCGCGCACAAGAAGCCCACGCCCGTCGAGGAGGCCGACACCATCGTCGACATCTTCGACAACACGCTCTTCGACATGGTGCCGGACGTCTACCGCCGCTTCGACGACTGGGAGCTCGGCGAGAAGGCGGGCACCGTGCCGCCCGTGTGCCCGGCGTTCTTCCACCCGGGCAGCTGGATCGGCTCCGATCGCGACGGCAACCCCAACGTCACCGCACGCGTGAGCCGCGCCGTTGCCGAGAAGTTCCGCCGCCACGTGCTCGAGCGCCTCGCCGAGGCCACGCAGGAGACGGGGCGCAACCTCACCCTGGACGCCATCTCCACCCCGCCCTCGGACCAGCTCGTGAACCTCTGGAGCCACCAGGTGGAGATGAGCGAGGAGCTCACCGCCCGCGCCCTGGGGATCTCCGCGAGCGAGCTCCACCGCGCCGCGATGCTCGTCATCTCCGAGCGCCTGCGCGCCACCGCGGTCCGCACGGCCGACGTCATGTATGCCAGCGCGGACGACTACATCGCCGACCTGCGCGTCGTTCAGTCCTCGCTCGCGCGCGCCGGTGCCACGCGCGCCGCGTACGGCCCCGTCCAGCGGCTCATATGGCAGGCGCAGACCTTTGGGTTCCACCTCGTGGAGATGGAGTTTCGCCAGCACTCGCTCGTGCACCGCCGCGCCCTCGAGGACATCGAGGAGCACGGGCGCTGGGGCGAGCGCGGGGAGCTCGAGCCCATGACGCGCGAGGTGCTGGACACGTTCCGCGCCATCGCGCAGATCCAGCGGCGCAACGGGGTGGACGCGGCGCGGCGCTACATCATCTCGTTCACCCGGTCGGCCGAGGACGTGGCCAACGTCTACCGCCTCGCGCACCTGGCTTTCGCCCACGAGGCCGACGTCCCCGTGCTCGACGTCATCCCGCTCTTCGAGCAGATCGAGGACCTCGAGGGCGCCGTGGACACCCTCGACGCCGTGATCGCCCTGCCCGAGGTCCAGCGTCGCCTGGAGCAGACGGGGCGGCGCCTCGAGGTCATGCTCGGCTACTCGGACTCCTCGAAGGACGCCGGCCCCACCTCGGCCACCCTCGTGCTTCACGCCACGCAGGAGGCCATCGCGCGCTGGGCGGAGGAGAACAGCATCGACCTCGTGCTCATGCACGGTCGCGGCGGCGCGGTGGGGCGCGGCGGCGGCCCGGCCAACCGCGCGGTGCTCTCCCAGCCCAAGGGGTCGGTCAACTGCTGCTTCAAGCTCACGGAGCAGGGCGAGGTCATCTTCGCCCGCTACGGCGACCCCACGCTCGCCCGGCGCCACGTGGAGTCCGTCGCGGGCGCCACGCTCCTCCAGTCCGCCCCCTCGATCGAGTGGCTCAACACCGAGACCGGCGAGAAGTACGCCGAGCTCGCCGCCGAGCTCGATTCCGCGTCGCGCGAGCGCTACCACGACCTGCTGCACACGGAGGGCTTCGCGGAGTGGTTCTCCACGGTGACCCCGCTCGCCGAGGTGGGCCTCATGCCCATCGGCAGCCGCCCCGCCAAGCGCGGGCTGGGCGCCAAGTCCCTCGACGACCTGCGCGCCATCCCCTGGATCTTCTCGTGGAGCCAGGCGCGCATCAACCTGGCCGCCTGGTACGGCCTGGGCACGGCTTGCGAGCGGGTGGGTGACCTCGAGCGCCTGCGCGCGGCCTACGCGGAGTGGCCGCTCTTCACCACGTTCGTGGACAACGTGGAGATGTCGCTCTCCAAGGTGGACGAGCGCATCGCGCGGCTCTACCTCTCGCTGGGGGACCGAGACGACCTCGTCGAGAAGGTCCTGGGGGAGATGGAGCTCACGCGGCGCTGGGTGCTCGCCATCGCGGGCGACGCCTGGCCGCTGCAGAACCGGCGCGTGCTCGGCCCCGTGATCCGCATGAGGCTGCCGTTCGTGAACGTGCTCTCCGTGGCGCAGGCCCATGCGCTGCGTCGCCTGCGCACGGCCGACCTCGCGCCCGAGGAGCGCGACCAGCTGACCTACCTCATCCTCTGCACCGTCTCCGGCGTGGCGGCGGGCCTGCAGAACACGGGGTGACGCGGGGCGCCGTCGGCAGGTGCCGCGGGCCTAGTGCTCGACGTCTGCCGCCGGGCCGTCCGTGAGGGCCTCGCGGCACGCCGCGAGCCGCTCGCGCGCCTCGTGCGGCAGCTCGGGGTATTGGGGGTCGATTTTCTCGAGCACGTCGAGCAGGACCTCGGACACCAGGGTGCGCGCGACCCACTTCTGGTCCGCCGGAATCACGTACCAGGGGGCGTGCTCGGTCGCCGTGGCGCCGATCATCTCCTCGTAGGCGTGCTGGTACTCGTCCCACTCCATGCGCTCGGAGAGGTCGCTCTCGGAGAACTTCCAGTTCTTGGCCTCGTCGTCTATGCGCTCGAGGAAGCGCTCGCGCTGCTTGTCCGCGCTCACGTTGAGGAAGATCTTGACGACGCGGTTGCCGGTGCGCCAGAGGTAGCGCTCGAAGCCCCGGATGTCCTCGAAGCGCTCCTGGAAGTAGCGCCTCTCGCTCATGTCCGTGCAGCGACGCGGCAGCTGGTAGTCCCGCCAGAGCCCGTGGACGCGCACGACGAGGCACTCCTCGTAGTAGGAGCGGTTGAACACGGCGATCTTGCCGCGCTCCGGCAGCGCGCCGAAGCTGCGCCAGAGAAAGCCGTGCGCGCGGTCCACGCTCGTGGGCTGCTTGAAGCTGCGCACGTCGACGCCCGTGGGGTTTACGCCGCCCAGGACGTGGCGGATGGTGGAGTCCTTGCCGGCGGCGTCCATGGCCTGCAGGACGATGACGAGGCTCTCGCGCGCCTCCGCGTAGAGGCGGTCCTGCAGGGCCTCGATGCGCGCCTTGTTTGCCTCGAGCCTCCGCTCGCACTCGGGGCGGAGCTCCGGGTCCAGCTTGAGCGAGGCGGGGAACCTCTCGAGCTTGAGGTTCTTCTCGCCCGTCACCATGAAGTCGCGGATGTCTGTGTCCATGCTGCCTCCTATCCGGGTTTCCTGTGATTGTTCCCGTTTCTTGGCGCTGTCTGCCCGGACGCTGAGAGTAAAAAAGTTTCCCGCGTGTAACTCAATCGGCGAGCGGCACTTGCGCTCACGGGAGTTAGTCATATATTACTTGTGTTGAGTCGGTGAACGGTAACTTCTGAGGAGGCTCGAATGGCCGCTTCTGCCCAGCTTCCGCTGGCAATGGTTGGCCCCGACGAGGTGGCCCGCGTGGCGCGAATCCGCGGCGACGCGGAGCTGCGACAGCACCTCGCCGAGCTCGGCTTCGTGGACGGGGCGGAGGTCAAGGTGATCTCCCGCGCCGCCGGCGACGTCATCGTGAGCGTGAAGGGCGCCCGCCTGGCGCTCAACCGCTCGATGGCCAGCCGCATCACCGTCGATATGTAAAAAGGGGTCGGGTCCCTTTTTGCACACTTTGCATTCGGAGGAAAGGAAGGTCAATGGCAACTCTCAGGGACGTGAAGGTGGGGGAGAGCGCGGTCGTGTCCAGGCTCGCGGGCACGGGCGCCCTCAAGCGCCGCATCATGGACATGGGGCTCACCAAGGGAACGGGCGTCTACGTGCGCAAGGTGGCGCCGCTGGGCGATCCCATCGAGATCACGGTGCGCGGCTACGAGCTCTCCATTAGAAAGGACGAGGCGGTCTGCGTCGAGGTGGCGGACGTGGCGCAGGGCGAGCGCTAGAGAACGTGACAGAAAACCCTGTCCCCTCTGTCAGGTCGGCCGGAAGCGGCCGTTTTTCTCGTCAACGAAGTTAGCCAAGTCTAATAAATGTGACCAGACAAGTAGCATATGTCTAACTCAGAAAGGCAAGGTATGGCTGAAACGACCATCGGTCTCGCGGGCAACCCCAACTGCGGCAAGACCACGCTCTTCAACGAGCTCACGGGCTCCAACGGCTACGTGGGCAACTGGCCGGGCGTCACCGTCGAGAAGAAGCAGGCCACGTGGCGCGCCGACCGCGACGTGACCTTCGTGGACCTCCCGGGCATCTACTCGCTCTCCCCGTACACGCCCGAGGAGGTGGTCTCCCGCGACTACGTGGTGAACGACCGCCCGGATGCGATCATCAACCTCGTGGACGCCACCAACCTGGAGCGCAACCTCTACCTCACGACCCAGCTCCTCGAGGCGGGGCGCCCGGTCGTGGTGGGCCTCAACATGTGCGACCTGCTCAAGGAGAAGGGCGACGTCATCGACGCCTCCGCGCTCTCCGCGCGCCTGGGCGTGCCGGTCGTCGAGGTCTCCGCGCTGCGCAACACCAACCTCGACGCGCTGGTCAACAAGGCGGTGGCCGCCGGCAAGGCTGGCAGGGTCCAGCCGGGCGCGCCGTGCTTCTCGCCCGAGGTCGAGGGCGCGCTCAGCGAGATCGCGAGCATCGTCTCCGGCAGCTGCGACGCCAACCTCGTGCGCTGGTACTCGGTCAAGGTCTTCGAGCGCGACGCCGAGGCGGTGCGCGCCCTGCACCTCTCCTCCGCCCAGCTCAACCAGGCCGAGAAGATCATCAAGGCTGTCGAGAAGAGCCGCGACGACGACGCAGAGTCCATCATCACCTCGGACCGCTACGACTGGATCGGCGAGGTCATGGCCGCCTGCGTCAAGAAGGCCCCCAAGAAGCTCAGCGTCTCCGAGAAGATCGACAAGGTCGTGACCAACCGTATCCTCGGCCTGCCCATCTTCGTCGTGGTGATGTTCGTCGTGTACTACATCTCCGTCTCCACGGTGGGAACCTGGGGCACGGACTGGGCGAACGACGGCGTCTTCGGCGACGGCTGGCTGTGGAACCCCGCCGACCAGGCGGCATTTGAGACGGCCACCGAGGAGTACGACGCCGGCTTCTACGGCGACAAGATAGACGGCTTCCTGGCCGCCGCCGAGGCCGACGGCGTCTCCACCGACGGCGTGGCCGACGCCGTGGCGGCGCTCGCCGAGGACCCGGAGGCCGCCGACGCCCAGGCCGTCGTCACCGACTTCGTCGCCGAGGCCGAGGCTGCCGGCGTCGTGGCCACCGACGTCCCGATGCATGACGGCGACGGCAACTTCCTCGACTCGAACGAGGAGGTCGTCACGCGCATCGACGCCAACGGCGACCCGGTGCTGGCCGACGGGCAGGAGCTCGCGGTCATCGACTCCGTGAGCGCCGCCGACTTCGAGGAGGCCGTCGCCGCGCAGGAGGGCGCGCCGGCACTCGAGGACTACGGCAGCTTCGTGCCGTCGATCCCCTCGCTCATCGAGGGTTGGCTCGTGTCCGCGGGCGCCTCCGACTTCGTCCAGGCGCTCGTACTCGACGGCGTCGTCGCCGGCGTGGGCGCGGTGCTCGGCTTCATCCCGCAGATGCTCGTGCTCTTCGTCCTGCTCTGCTTCCTCGAGGACTGCGGCTACATGAGCCGCGTGGCCTTCGTCATGGACCGCGTGTTCCGCCGCTTCGGCCTCTCCGGCAAGAGCTTCATCCCCATGCTCATCTCGTCCGGCTGCGGCGTGCCCGGCGTGATGGCAACCAAGACCATCGAGAACGAGAAGGACCGTCGCATGACGGCGATGCTCACCACCATGATTCCGTGCGGCGCCAAGACCCCGATCATCGCCCTCGTGATGGGCGTGCTCATCGGCGGCTCCGACGCCTGGTGGGTGGCGCCGATGTTCTACTTCCTGGGCCTCGCCGCCATCATCGTCTCCGCGCTCATGCTCAAGAAGACCAAGATGTTCGCCGGCGACCCCGCGCCGTTTGTGATGGAGCTGCCCAACTACCACCTCCCCACGATCAAGTCCTGGTGGCTGCATGTGTGGGAGCGCATCTCCGCGTACCTCAAGAAGGCCACGACGATCATCTTCGCCGCGTCCGTGGTGGTGTGGTTCCTGCTTGAGTTTGGCTTTGCCAACTGGGAGGGCGGCAACGGTGCCTTTGGCTTCATGTCGCTCATGCCAGGCGTGCCCGAGTACTACACGGACTACTCGCTGCTCGCCATCGTGGGCAACGCCATCGCCTGGATCTTCGCGCCGCTGGGTGCTGACACCTGGCAGGCCGCCGCTGCCTCCATCAACGCGCTCATAGCCAAGGAGAACCTCGTCTCCACCTTCGGCGTCATCTACGGCATCGGCGACGCCACCGAGAACTCCGTGACCATGTGGAGCGGCTTCGCCGGCATGTTCACCGACGCCTACGGCATCCTGCACGTCGGTGCGATGTGCGCCTTCGTGGCCTTCAACATGCTCGACGCGCCGTGCTTCGCCGCCATCGGCACCATCCGCAAGCAGATGGACTCGCCCAAGTGGTTCTGGTTCGCCATTGGCTACCAGTGCGTCTTCGCCTGGTGCGTGGGCCTGATCATCAACCAGCTCTGGGAGCTCTTCGTGCTGGGGAACTTCGGGCTGTGGACGGTGGTCGCGTTCGTGCTGCTCGCGGGCATGATCTTCCAGATCGTGCGCCCGATGCCCAAGCAGGACGAGAAGGACGAGAAGGTCCTCGCCCAGCTCGCGTAACAAAGGGGACAGTCCCCCTTGTCACATCGGGCGCGCCGCCGGCTCTTCTTGCCCGGCGGCGCGCCCGCGCTATAGAAAGGACCGCGCATGTTTGATGTGATCGTCTTCGTGGCAGTCGTTGTCGCGGTGATTCTGGTGGCGGGTCGCTACCTGCGCACGCTGCGTCGGGGCGGATGCGGGTGCGGGTGTGCGGGCGGCGGGGAGTCCCACGTTGCGCGCCCGATGGTCGCCGACACCAACGAGGCGCACTATCCCTATGCCGCCGAGCTCACCGTCGAGGGCATGCACTGCGAGCACTGCCTCGCGGCGGTCGAGTCCGCGCTCGACGGCATCGGTGGCGTGTGGGCACGCGCGAGCCTGCCCGACCGCGTGCGCGTGCTCTCCAAGGACCCGCTCGACCGCGCTTCGCTCGTCGCCGCCGTGGAGGCGGCGGGCTACCGCGTGACGGGGTAGGGAGCGGACGCCCCGCCGGTTGGAGCGGGTGGCATTCCCGGGTTGCCAGCTAGCTCGTTCGCATGGCGAGGTACTCCGCCGCGCTCCCGAGGACGGGCATGCCGGCGGCGTGCGCGGCATCCAGGAGCTCCGCGTTGCGGGCGTTGCCGGTGCCAAAGACGCCGACGCAGCGGACGAGCGCCCGGCAGGCGAGAAGGGCCTCGCGTGCCCGTGCCACCGCACCCGCGCTCACGGGCTCGAAGTCGCGCTCGAAGACGGCACGTGCCGCGAGGTCCCGTGCGAGCAGGCCGTCGGCGTCGTGCTCGTGCAGCACGCCCGCGGCAAAGGGCACGTCCGCCCGCGCCAGCGCCCGGAAGCACGCCGCCCCCGTGCCGCCGCCCGCCAGCACGAAGACCTCCGGCTCACCCTCCGGCCGGGGAAGTTCCACGCTGCCAAAGGCAGGGTCGTAGGTTCCCGGCGCGAGGTCGTAGAGCTTCGCCACGCGCTCGGCGGTGAGGACCTCGTCGGGCGCCCCCTGGCACGCTACGCGCCCGTCACGCACGCAGATGACGTGGTCGGCAGCCTTCTGTGCGAGGTCGATCTCGTGAAGCGAGGCCACGACGGCGATGCCGCGCCTGCGCGCCTCGCGCCTCAGGAGCTGGAGGACGTCGAGCTGGGAGCGCACGTCGAGGTAGGACGTGGGCTCGTCGAGCAGCAGCACCCGGGGCTCC
>CALUJT010000021.1 GCA_944321005.1 uncultured Atopobiaceae bacterium
CTCAACATGACCAAGCAGTTCGCCAACCAGATCGGCCAGATCTCCAACCAGGTGAACTCCGTGGTCATGGGCCTCGCCGGCGCCGAGCGCATCTTCGAGCTGCTGGACGAGCCGGTGGAGCAGGACGACGGCTACGTCGAGCTCGTGGCCTGCACCATCGACGGCGACGGCAACGTCACCGAGTGCAAGCGCCGCGACGGCAACTGGGCCGGCCGCTGGGCGTGGAAGCACCCCCACCAGGCGGACGGCACCGTCACCTACACCCCCCTCGCGGGCGACGTGCGCCTCTTTGGCGTGGACTTCGCCTACGAGCCGGGCCACACGGTGCTCCACGACGTCTCGCTCTACGCCAAGCCGGGCCAGAAGGTGGCCTTCGTGGGCGCCACGGGAGCGGGCAAGACCACGATCACCAACCTCCTCAACCGCTTCTACGACATCGAGGACGGCAAGATCCGCTACGACGGCATCAACATCAACAAGATCAAGAAGCCGCACCTGAGGCACTCGCTCGGCATGGTGCTCCAGGACGTGAACCTCTTCACCGGCACCGTCATGGACAACATCCGCTACGGGCGCCTGGACGCCACGGACGAGGAGTGCGTGGCCGCCGCGCGTCTTGCCGGCGCGGACGACTTCATCCGCCGCCTGCCGGACGGCTACGACACCATGCTCACGGACAACGGCTCCAACCTCTCCCAGGGCCAGCGCCAGCTCCTCTCCATCGCGCGCGCCGCCGTTGCCGACCCGCCGGTCATGGTACTCGACGAGGCGACGTCCTCGATCGACACGCGCACGGAGGCCATCGTGCAGCGCGGCATGGACGCCCTCATGACCGGGCGAACCACCTTCGTCATCGCGCACCGCCTGAGCACGGTCCGCAACTCCGACGTCATCATCGTGCTCGACCACGGCCGCATCATCGAGCGCGGCACGCACGAGGAGCTGATCGCCAAGAAGGGCACGTACTACCAGCTCTACACGGGAGCCTTCGAGCTGGAGTAGCGAGAAGGACATCGCGCCCGGGGACGCCCCCGAGGTTCCTCCGGGAAGCGCGCTTCGCGGAACTTCCCTGCGAAACCTCGGGGGCGTCGCTCTGCCGCGTCTCGCCCCAACCGCCGGGAAGTGAGGTGCGGGAGATGGACGGTTCTTCTAGGCAGGCCGTCGCTTCTCCGCACCTCAACGAAAGGGGTGCGGCAGGGCGACGGTTTTGCCGTAGAGATCGTCGTTTCCCCGCACCTCAACGATGGGGGCGAGGGCGGGGACGCCCGAACGTTGCGATTATTCCGACCAGGGCACGGATTCCCGGCCGGGCGTCGCGAAAAGCGGGGCCGGGGCACGGCTGCCACCGCGTCCATCTCGCCCCGGGCGAGGTGGACGACCCGCTCGCGGCCGCGCAGCGTGCCCAGGCCGCGAATCACGCGACTCCCGGCCGGGAATCCGTGCCCTGGCCCCCGAAACCGCAGCGCCCCCTGAGCCTCCCTGCGGAACCTCAGGGGACGTTACCCTGGACTTTCTTGGACCCGAACCTCTTTGGACCGCTAGCGGCTGATGGGCTTCATCGAGATGCCCTCCACCAGGATGCAGACGCCGCCCACGATGAGGTAGCCGGCCATGAGGTAGCCAAGCACCAGGGACGAGAAGAGCGGCATCAGCAGGAACGCCACGCCCACGATGATGTTGATGACGCCCGTGGCGGTAGAGACGCCCGAGCCGCCCATCTGGAAGTAGCGCATCCTGCGCGCGAAGGTGATGCGCTCCGCGCCGGCGATGATGAAGAGGAACGCCAGCAGGAACACCATCGTGGAGGCGGTGAGGTACGTGGGCAGCACGAGCAGCATGAGGCCCAGCAGCGGGTTCAGAACGCCCATGATGAGCGTGGAGGGGCTGCGGAAGAGCTCGGGCGTGGCCGCATAGGAGAGGGCCTGCGCCGCGCCGCCCACGATGAGCGCCACCGAGACGAAGATCTGAATCGTGGCGTAGATGCTGTAGGGGTCTGCAGCGCTGCAGATGCCCGCGACCACCAGAAGGACTCCCAGGACGATGGTCCAGAGGCGCGTGCGGCGAACGCTCGCGTTCCACCTCTCGACGAAGTCGCCCACGTGATCGAAGTTAGAGTCGTACCGTTCCATGACATCTCCTTGTTCGCGCCGCCCCGCCTGCCGTGTGGCGCGGGGCCGGCCTACCCCTCTTCTGCCCAAATTGCTACTTTTAAACTCGCAATTTGGTGGCCGGGGAAAACGACACGCCGCGAACACACCCCTCGACCCGCGCTGAAAGTCGGCGTAGAGTGGCGAGAAGGACCACGAGGAGGGAGGCGCCCGTGACGGACGAGAGGTTCGAGGCCATGGTGGAGGACGCGATCGACTCCATCCCCGACCGCTTCTTCGACGAGCTGGAGAACGTTGTCTTTGCCGTCGAGGACGAGCCGAGCGAGGAGCAGCTCGCAGGCGCGGACGAGGACAACTCGGTCCGCGAGGGCGACGAGCTCCTCGGCCTCTACGACGGCACGCCCATGACGGAGCGCGACAGCTACTACGGGACGGGAGAGCTCCCGGACGTCATCACCATCTTCAAGGGCCCGCACGAGCGCTGCTTCGGGGACGGGCCGGACGCCGAGGCGGCAATAGCCGAGGAGGTCCGAAGGACGGTCATCCACGAGGTGGGGCACTACTTCGGAAACGACGACGAGACGCTCGAGGCCATGGGCTACTAGCCGAAGCACGAGCGAGGCGCCGCCCTCCCCGTCAGCCGGCGAGAAACTCGTCCAGCAGTGCCTGGTTGCGCGCGATGAGGGCCTCGAGGGCGCGCCTCGCCTCGTCCGAGAGCCCCTCCGCGGGAAACTCCCCCGCCATCGTCACGTTCACGCGCGCGTCGCAGATGTCTCCCAGAAGGTCCTGGACGCCCTTCATGCGACGCCCCTCCGCCGCGGCGCCCTCTCCCAGAAGCCCCGCGAAGCTCTCGCTCACGTAGCGCACGCGCTTGGCGCGCTTCCTCAGGGTGTGCACGGCGTCGGCGTCAGAGCGGTCCACAACCGCGTATCCCTCGTCCACGACGCGCACGAGGTCCTGGAAGATCTCACGAACGTCCGTGCGCGAGACTCCGGCCTCTCGCACCGAGTCCCTCCAGGGAAGCCGCGCGAGGGCCTTGCGCACGCGACGCAGCACCCGGCGCGTGTGCCGACCGCGCATGACGTCGACCACGTGGTTGCGCTCGAGCTCCCGGAGCCCAGCGATCTTCTCGGCAAGCTCCCCGTACGGCACGTCGAGCGCGCGGACCTGACGAAGCAGCACGTCGTACTCGCGCAGGCGCGAGGTATCTATCACGACCGACCGAAGGTCGTCCTGGAGGATCCGGTGGCGCCTGCGCTTGAGGAGGGGCGAGACAAAGGCGAGCAGGCTCCGCAGCGTCCGGATGGAGATGCGCAGGCGATGCACGGTCTCCACGTCGTCTGGGTCCGCGAGGAAGTCCTCCAGGCGGCGCTCGACCGTCTCCTCCCCCTCGCGCAGCACGCGGGCGAGCTCCTTGCGCACGTCAGCCATCTCAGGCCCCCTCTCGCGGCCGGGGACGGGCATGAGGCCCGCCCCTCAGCCATATTCTACGCGACGGGCAGCGTGTCGAGCGACTGCATCCAGGCGATGTAGACGCTCGGGTAGTGGCCATAGAGCACCTGCACGGGATTCACGTCCGCCAGAAGGTCGCGCGCGAGGGAGAACACCCCGCCCACGCTGGCAAGGTCGTCGGACGTGGGAATCTCGCGCGAGAGGTCCTCGACGAGCTTGTCAACGTGCTCGCGGTCCTCGGGGACGTAGGGACACTCGACCTCGGTGTTGCGCTCGAAAACGGCGCACATGAGCTCGTACCTCTCGTCAAAGCCGTCGTCTCCATAGCCGGGGAGCCAGAGGTCGTTCCCGTAGCGCGCGTAGCCCCAGGACTCGAGCGGCAGGCGCGGGACCATATCGCTCGGGTTCATGACGTTGAAGATGTTGTCGTAGAGCGCGTCATGGGCCGTGTCAAAGGTCGTGACCTCGGGCGTGGCAAAGGTGTAGCAGTAGATGCTCGAGAGCGGCGCCAGGACCCGCATGCCCTGCGACATCTCGTCGGCATAGGCGGCGGCGATGTTGGCCGTTGCCGCACCGCGGGAGTGCCCGGTGAAGAGCAGGCAGATGTCGTCCGTGCCGTCGAGCCCGGCCTCCTCCGTGATGCGCTCGGTGAGGTCGTCCACGATCTCGCGCGCGGCGCGCGAGAAGCCCTCGTGCGTGATCTCGTCCATGTCGTACGCGGCGCCGCCCATGTTGAGATCGCTCAGCCACTCAGATCCATAGCTTCCGCGGATGGACACCAGAAAGAGGGTCTTCTCGGCACCGTCCTCGCACGTCACGTGCTTGGTGGCAACGGAGTACGCCACCACGTCGTCCGTGCCCGTGATGAAGTCCACCACCTCGTCGAAGATCTCGCTTCGGTACTGGTAGGACGCGGTGGAGATCTCCTCGAAGCCCAGCGCGGCGAGCGCGGCCTCCATGTACGCCGGCGAGTCCGACCCCGCCTGGTAGTACGCGGACTCGGAGTTGGCCACCGCGGAGAGCACGGAGCACGTGGTCGCGAGGTCGTGGTTGTACTCCGTGGGGTCGCGGAAGAACCAGTCGTCGTCCCAGAGGACCTCGGTCGAGATGGTCTCCGAGCCCGTGGCCATGCTCGTGAAGTCTATGCGCGCGGTAAACGACCCCGTGCGCCCGGAGGAGCCCTCGAGCGCCTCGAACTCGCTCGGCTGCTGGACCACGCCCTCGCCCAGACGGCGCTGCTCCAGGCGGTGCCACACGGCCACGGCAAGCGCCACGCCCGCTACCAGCACCACCGCCAGCAGGGCGAGAAGAACGCGGCGCCCCCAGTGGGGACGCCTCTGCTCGGTCGCCTCCGTCATGCCGCGTCACTCTCGAACGTGGCATCAGCAGCCTCCTCGAGGATCTGCTCGTCGGTCTCGAGGGCGGCGCGGCCGGCGCCGTCCACGCGCGCGGAGTCGTCCGGCGTGATGGTCATGGACTCGAAGCGGTGCGCCATATAGTCGTTGTCGTAGTGGTCCGCGTAGAACTGCTCGACGGGCGTGGTCTGCGGGATGCCGGAGAGACGCTCGAACCAGCAGTCGAGGGCCTCGAGCGTCATGACGCCGTTCACCAGCATGAGGGCGGCGCAGAGCGTGGTGAAGGAGTAGCGGACCTTCCACGGGATGAGGTTGATGAGCTTGAGCATCCAGGGCAGGCAGAGCTTGATCCACACGAAGCCGAGCACGCCCCACATGCACATGAAGAGCGCGCTCGTGCGGCCGCCAAAGACGACGGCAATGGGGTCCGGGAAGAGCCCGAAGATGGTGGAGCCCGAGTAGTCCCACGCCACGGCGCCAAAGCCCTTCTCCATGAACCAGGCCGTGGCGGCCTCGAAGAGTCCGCCGATCACCGCGGAGACCAGGAAGATAATCGCGGGATTTGCCTTGTAGAAGCGGTTGAGCGCCACCGTCATGAGCACGGCGCCAAAGCCGTAGATGGGAGAGAACGGGCCGAAGAGCAGCCCGGCGCGGTCCTGGATCTCCCCCGGGACCACCACGACGAAGTGATAGACGGTCTCGATGATGAGCCCCAGGACGCAGCAGATGACGAAGACCCAGAACAGGTTGAAGAAGTTGAGCTCGATGTAGCCCTTGCCCTCGAGGTCGCGCCCGAGCATGCCCTCCTCCGCGGCCTCGCGCTCGACCATGTCCTGAACGCGGCGCCTGAGCTCGCGCTCCTCCCTGAGCGAGGGGTCCACGGTGACCGAGACGGCCACCAGGAGCCCGAGCTGGATGGCGTCGGGGACGAGCGTGACGTCGATGCCCTGGAGCATGATCTTGAGAAGGACCTGGATGACCGACGTCGCGATGAGAACGTGCGAGATGCGCGCCGCGCTGCGCTTGCTGCCGCGACGCAGCATGCTCCCAAAGACTATGAGCGCGACGCCGTCGGCGGCGGTTATCACGTACGAGATGACGAGAAGGACCACGGGCAGCGTGGGATCGGTCCCCACGATGATCATCGACGGGTCCGTCTGAAGAACCCAGGTCATCATGGCCGCGAACATCGCGACGGCGAAGAGCGTGAAGATGCCGAGGACGATGCAGGCGAGACCGTACAGGCGATAGGCGAGGGGCATCTTCGGCTGCTCCCTGGCATGCGCGGGCGCCTTTGTCGGCACGGCGGACGTCGGGGTTTCGGGCTGCGGCTCTGGGGTCATCTGAGCTCCTTGGACAGGTGTTTGGAAGACAGTCATAAATTTTATTATGTTACCGGACTCAAGGATGCTTTCAGGCAGCGTCCCCCCACAGGTCTTGAGCATCAATCTGTGGTTGATGTTTGTAGACGCGCGTTCTTCTCGCCGGCCCGCGCCAGCTGACCGCGACTAGACTAGGGACGAGTGAAGGACTTCCACCGGAGTGGGGACATGAACATCAGACAGCTCGTGTTTTTCTGCCGTGCGGCGAGCGCTGGGAACTTCTCCGCAGCCGCAAAGGAGGAGGGCGTCACCGTTCAGGCCGTCTCGAAGTCGATTCACGAGCTCGAGGAGGAGGTCGGCGGGCGCCTCTTTGTCCGCGAGGGACGAGGGATGCGCCTCACCCAGCTCGGGAGCATGCTCCTCGAGCCGGCACTCAAGACCGTCGAGAGCTTCGATTCCCTCGAGCAGACGGTGGCGTCGTGGCAGAGCGCTTCCTCCAGAGAGGACCTCAGGCTCGCGCTCGTCACCCCTCCGTTCTCGAAGCACGAGTTCATCTGCGGCATCATCGCGCGCCTCATCACGCACTCGCTTGGGGTGGAGACCCACCTCTCCGTCTCGGTCGGAAAGAGCGCGCTGACGGGCCTTCGCGCCGGGGCCCTCGACGCCCTGTTCACGATTGGCGAGTTTGACGCCCCGGGCTGCACCTGCGTCCAGATTGGGATGGTCATGCCCGGGGTGTTCATGGGCAGGCACCACCCGCTGCGCGGCAAGCGCCCCCTGACCTTTGCCGACCTCGAGCCCTACCCCGTGCTCTGGTCGGAGGAGATCGACGGCTTCAACGAGACGATTCTCAACAGCTGCCTGAAGCGCGGGCTCGCCTCCCCCCTCGAGAGCATCGGCACCAACGAGGAGGTGGTCGACTTCCTCGAGAACCGCAACGGCTACATCATGGGCGTCAACCTCAGGGCGCTGAGCATCGTGCCCTTCGCCATGATGCACGAGGTCGACCCGGAGCGCGCGCCCTCGATACCCGTCTGCCTCGTGATGCTCGACGCGCCGCAGAGGCCTGAGGTGGAGCGCCTCAACAGGTTTGCCCGAAGCGAGTTCTCCTTCATGAAGCGCCTCTTCAGCTCCGACAAGACGGTAGCCGGCAGCTAGCGCACCGGGCATGCGCCGCCTCCGAAACGGCAGTTGACGCCACGTTGCGCGCAGACGTGCGGAAGTGACAGGCACTTTTGCACGGTCCAGCGTGCAAAAGTGCCTGTCACTTCCGCACGCTTCCGCACGCTTCCGCACGCTTCCGCACGTGATGTCCGCGGACGTCAGCCGGGTCAGCGAAATCGGGTTATAGTGGCAAGCGAGGTGTCCCCGCGCACGCCACGGGACCTGGCCCATAGGAGGCGCAAGCCATGACCAACATCGCCATCGTCACCGGGGCGTCCTCCGGGCTCGGGCGCGAGATCGTCCGCCAGCTCGAGGGAGGAGCCTTCGGGAGGCTCGACCAGATCTGGACCGTCTCCCGCCGCGCCGAGAAGACCAGCCGACTCGTGCGCCCCTTCGCGCTCGACCTCACGGACGCCGACTCGTTCGACGTCCTGGGGGACGCGCTCTCCCGGACGCCCGACGCGCGCGTGGCGCTGCTCGTGAACAACGCAGGCTTCGGCACGTTCGGCGACTTCGCGGACATGCCCGCGCGCGACAACGCGGACATGGTGCGCCTCCTCATGCTCGCCCCCGTTGAGCTCACGTACCGCGCGCTGCCGCACATGGCGGCAGGGTCGCGCGTCCTCAACGTGGCCAGCGTTGCCGCCTTCATGCCTCAGCCGGGGCTCGCCACCTACTCGGCGGCGAAGCGCTTCGTGCTGGACTTCTCGCGCGCGCTCGACGCGGAGCTCGGGGACGTGGACATCCACGTGACCGCGCTCTGCCCCAAGTTCATGCGCACGGGCTTTCTTGACCATGCGGGCGCGGGCGACGTCGCCGCCCGGATGTCGCGCCTCACGGGCTTCGAGGACGTGGCGCGCGTCGCCGAGCGGGGCCTGGCCGCCGCGCGCGCGGGCAGGTCGCTCTGCATCCCCTCTCCGGACATGCGGGTGCTCTACGCAGCCACGAAGCTGCTTCCGTACCCGCTCGCCCTTGCCGTGGAGCGCGCCCTCCCGTGACGCCTTCCGTTCTGACAGAGCGCTCTGGCGCCCCCGTCAGGAACGCCCCCTTCGTGCAGCCACCGAGGATAGGATCAGGATGACAGAGAAGATCGTCCGCTGGGGAATCGTCGGAGCCGGCAGGATAGCACATCGCTTCGCGCGCAGCCTCGCGCACGAGCGCCACTCGGAGCTCGTGGCGATCAGCTGCCGCTCCGCGGAGCGAGCCCACGCGTTTGCGGAGGAGCACGGCGTACCCTCCGCCGGCGCCCTTTCCGACAAGGCCCTCGGCGGCGTTGCCGGGTCCGCGCACGCCGCCCTTCTCGCCCGAGCGGACGTGGACGCGATCTACCTCGCGCTTCCCCACGGCATGCACCGCGCGTGGGCGGAGGCGGCCCTGCGGGCAGGCAAGGCCGTGCTCTGCGAGAAGCCCGCGTGCGCGAGCGCGACGGAGGCGAGCGAGGTCATCTCCGTTGCCCGCGAGACCGGCTCCCTCTTCATGGAGGCCATGAAGACGCGCTTCACCCCGCTCTATCGCCGCGTGCGCCAGCTCGTTGCGGCGGGTGCCATAGGCGAGCTGCTGCGCGTCGAGGCCCTGCTGGAGAACGACATGGGGGACCGCATCGCCCGGGGCGGGGACTACATGTCGGACCCCGTCGCCGGGGGCATCCTCCTGGACTCGGGCATCTACTGCGCCTCCTGGATCGACGACTACCTCGCCGGTCCGCTCGAGGTCACCTCCGCGAGCGCGCGCTGGGACCACGGGGTCGACTGCTTCGTCGACGCCGAGCTCTCGCTGGGCCAGAGGACGGCGCGGCTCGCCACCGCGGCCGACGTCGCCGGGCCCCGGACCGTGCGGCTCATCGGCACGGCCGGCAACATCGTGGTCGAGGACATGCACCGCCCGCAGCGGGCCGTTCTTCTCGCCGGCGGAGGGGGACCCCGCGACATTGACCTCCCCTATCCCGTGGACGACTTCTACGACGAGGTCGAGCACTTCACGGGCCTCCTGCTCGCGGGGCGCACGGAGTCCGACGTCATGCCCCTCGCCGCCACGCTGCGCTGCGCAGAGCTGCTCGACGCGGTGAGAGACGCCCTGACGACCCTCAACTAACGCTCCGCTCGATGCCTTCGGCGACCTTGGGCGACCCGCGAGAGGGTACCCTAGACGTGCAAACGCGCGCCACGCGCACGACCCGAAAGGAAGCACATGGACGTTCAGGACATCATCGCCCAGGTCTCCGCTGCCCTTGCCGACGCCCCCGAGAAGCTCCAGGGGCTCGTCTCCGACCCCAAGGGCACCATCGAGGAGCTCACAGGCCACGACCTCGGCGACGTCGACCCCTCCGAGATCGTCGACGGCATCAAGAGCCACATCGCCGAGGGCGGCCTCGACCTCGGTGGCCTTGACCTCGGCAACCTTGCCGAGGGGCTTGGCGACGCGCTCGAGAACAGCCCGCTCGGCGGCATCGCCGACAGCCTGGGCGGCCTCTTCGGCAAGAAGTAGGGCCGGCGCCAGCAAACGCACGCGGACAGGGGGACGAGGCTCGAGCGGCCTCGTCCCCCTTGCGTTCTACAATGGTTCCATCGGTCACGTCGTGAGGAGCAGCCATGAGCACGAGCCTGGAGAACGTCCGCGTGTACACCCAGAGCGCCATTCGCATCGAGGGGCCGCGGGGCACCGTCGTCTACCTCGACCCCTTCTCCCTCACCGACGGCGAGGCGGCGCACGACGCGGACTACGTGCTGATCACCCACGCCCACTACGACCACCTCTCGCCCGAAGACTACGCGCGCGTGGCCGGCGAGAAGACCGTGCTCGTGGCGCCGGCGAGCATGGCGGCGGACGTCGCGGGGCTCGCGGCGGCGGAGACGCGCCTCATGTCCGCGGGCGAGAAGATCGAGCTCCCCGGGCTCGCCCTGGAGGCCGTGCCCGCCTACAACGTTGAGCCCGAGCGCCTGGGCATGCACCCGCAGGCCAACGGCTGGCTCGGCTACGTGCTCTCGCTCGACGGCGACCCCACGCGCTACTACGTCTCCGGCGACACGGACCAGAACCCCGACAACGAGGCCGTGAGCTGCGACGTCGCCCTCGTGCCCATCGGCGGCACCTACACCTGCGACGCGCGCCAGGCCGCCGCCTTCGTGAACGCGCTGCGCCCGCGCGCCGTGGTGCCCACCCACTACGGCAGCATCGTCGGCACCTACGACGACTTCGACGCCTTTGCCGCCAAGGTGGACCCCGCCATCACCGTCATCCGCAAGCTCGAGCACTGATTCAAAAGGGGACAGACCCCTTTTGAATCATTTTGGACGCCATGTACGGGAAACTAGAGACAATCACGCTGCTTGACCAGGCCGGAATCGCCTACGAGCTCTACGAGCACGAGGCGGTCTTCACGGTGGAGCAGGCGCACGCCGCGGGCATACCCCATCGGGAGCTTGGTGCAAAGAACCTCTTCCTGCGGGACGACAAGCACCGCACGTACTACCTCGTCTGCCTGCCGGACGAGAAGGACGTCTCGCTGCGAGAGATCCAGGAGCGGCTGGGGTCGCGTCGCCTCTCGTTTGCGAGCGCCCAGGACCTGCACGACATGCTCGGCCTCGCGCCCGGCTCCGTCACGCCTCTCGGGGCGCTCAACGACGCCGACCACCGTGTGGAGGTGGTTCTCGACCGGGAACTCGTCGACGCCGGACGCGTGACCGTGCACCCGTGCGACAACACCGCCACCGTCCTTCTCGCCTCGGCGGACCTGGTCGCGCTGCTGCGCGCGCACGGAACCACCGTGCGCGTAACCGACCTGTCCCCCTTTGCCCGGCGAAGACTCGCCGACGAGGACCTTCCCGCACTCCTTGCCCTCTGCGAGAGCAACCCTACGTACTACGAGCTCTACGGCGAACCGCCAACGCTCGATAATCTGGCTCAAGCGCTCCGCGAGCTGCCGCCTGGATGCCGCGCCGAACAGAAGGCGTTTCTCGGCTTCTTTGCATGGGGGGAGCTCGTTGCCGTCATGGACATCATCCGCGGCTACCCCGACGAACGAACCGCCTACGTTGGACTTCTCATGGTCGATGGTACGCGACATGAGTGCGGAATCGGCTCCCAAGTCGCGCGAGCCGAGCTCCGCCGGCTGCGGGCTGAGGGATTCTCGCGCGTGCGTCTGGCCTACATCCAGGGCAACGAGCCGGCGCGCCGATTCTGGGCCAAACTCGGTTTTGAGCCCACCGGAGTGCCCGTAAGCACGCCGCGCTACGTCACCGTCCCCCTGGAGCGAGCGCTCTAGGACACGTTTAGGCCCGCCCCGCGCTGCGAAGCGCGATCCATCCAATGAATCTCTTCTACCTGTTGTGTCCAAAATCGGACTTTTCTAGCCCATCATCCGCCCGTGCTCGGGACGCAGCAAATTCCACATGGTTCAGAGAAGAGCCCCTGAGCCACAATTGTGCACACACTGCGTGCACTTTCTTTACACATTGCGTCAAAAAACTCCAAGCCAAGGATTCGACGCACGGCGTGTGCCGAATCATTATTGTGAACGCGACGAGTTCACAATCGCCCTATCTATAGAACGTGACGTCAGCCTCTCCAAAGACCTCGCGCCACCGATCGCAGATATAGCCATGGTTGAACGTAATCAGCTTTGCAATGTCGCGAAGATCCTTCTCGGAGATCCCGCTTCCGTTGCTCGCCAGAATGCAGCCTCCATCTTTAGTGAGTTAAAACTTAGTAGAGCCCTCACTTGGCCTTCTGATTGCAACATGGATGTAAACCGGCTCTCCATTCTCAGCAATCCAGAAGAACAAAACATATTGCCCAAACGTCAGTATTTTAGGCATCAGGCAATCGCCCGCTCTGAGGCACGACGTTCTGCCAGCTCAAAGATTAGTGGTGCGTTGTTTCGAACAAAGGAGTCAAGTTCCACCAGCTCCTCACCCGAAAAGCCAGTCACATCAAACCACCTATGCGCAGGCAACAGGCATCGTGCGGAATCGAATCCCATGTCAACAGGCCTCTCTACGGCAACCTCGAGCGTGCCATCCTCGCGAAGGTCGGAATAGGCAATCTGCGTCTCATCGGCAAGTTGTACGTAGCTCCACATCACTTGGGCCAGCCTCCTCGGTCTCCTTCCCATTAGTTTACCCATAACACTCACCATCCCCTTTCATCATGACTTAATGGAAGGAGTGGTTTGCCCCCATTCGATTGGGAATGCACATCAACCCGCGGTAATGCGTCCAGCTCAATTCATATTCATTCCGCAGGAAGATGGACCGGCTACTGCATGTCGAGCGGCATCTTCCTCGTGGGCGCGGGGAAGGCCCTGTCGAGCAGCGCGAGGTCGCGGTCGTCGAGCTCGAGCTCAGCCGCCCCGTCGTCCTCGACCGCGTGCGAGGCGCTCGAGGTCCTGGGGATGGCGATCACGTTGCCGTCGCGCACGCAGAACGCGAGTAGCACCTGGGCGGGCGTGGCCCCGTGGCGCCTGGCGACCTCCTCGACCGCGGGGCTGGTGAAGAGCCCACGGCGGAGCGTGCCGGCCTGCGCGAGCGGGCAGTACGCCATGCAAGCGACGTCGCGCTCCTCCATCCACGGAAGGAGGTCGTACTCGATGCCGCGCGAGCCCAGGTGGTAGAGCACCTGGTTCACCACGCAATGGTCTCCCGCGGGCACCTCCCAGAGCTCCTCCATGTCGTCGACGTCGAAGTTCGAGACGCCCCAGCGCAAGATCTTGCCCTGCTCGACGAGCTCCTCCATGCAGGCCACGGTCTCCCGCAGGGGCACGTTGCCGCGCCAGTGCAGGAGGTAGAGGTCCAGGTAGTCGGTGCCAAGGCGCTCGAGCGTGGCGTCACAGGCGTCGAAGATGCGGTCGCGCCCGGCGTTCCACGGGTAGACCTTGGAGACTATAGTGAGGTCCTCGCGCGGCACGGGGGCGGCGAGCCCGGCCGTGCCCAGCAGCGCCTCGCCCACGAGGCGCTCGGCCTCGCCGTCACCGTACATCTCCGCGGTGTCGACGAGCATGACGCCCGCCTCCACGCCCGCGCGGAGCGCCTCGGCCTCCTCGTCGCGGGGGGAGCGCCCCTCCCCCAGGTACCAGGTGCCCTGACCAATCGCGGGCATCTCGGCACCGTCGGAAAGCTCGATCATGTGAACGTCGATGGCCATGGGGCCCTCCCCTCCACCCGCGGAGACGGGCGTCTATGTGTCAGCTAGCCGAGCGCCCATGCCGAGCGCCCGTCCTCGATAAGGTAGACGAGCGAGCGCCGCGCTTCAATGTCTCCCACGACAGTCTCGCGGGCACGCGGCGAACGCGGATAACGGCGAGAAGAACGACTCGCCGTCACTCCCCCTCTCGCTCCGCCCGAGCCTCCGCAATCGCGCGACGCGTGGGCTCGAGGGCGTCGGTCAGCTCCTCCTCGGTGGGCAGGCACGTGACGTAGCTCGACGCGAAGAGCCCCTTGCCGTCCGCAAGCGCGGAGTACTTTGCCACCGTTCGGTCGGAGCTCGAGCAGAGGATGAGGCCGATGGTCGGGTTGTCATCCGCACCAGCGTACTTCTCGTTGAACAGTCGGACGTAGAAGTCCATCTGCCCTACGTCCTTTGCGTTGAGCGGGCGCGTCTTGAGCTCGATGAGAACGTAGCACTTGAGCTTGATATTGTAGAAGACGAGGTCGACGTAGTAGCTCGCCTGCTCACCGTCGAGCCGGCACTGGCGGCCAACAAAGGCGAAGCCCCTCCCCAGCTCCAGCATGAACTCCTGCAGCCGCGTCATGAGCGCCTGCTCGAGCTGGTGCTCGTCAAAGTCGGTACGACCGCCCAAGTCGAGGAAGTCCAGGACGTACGGGTCCTTGATGAAGTCGTCAGCCGCCGTCACCGGCTCGGAGCACTGAATCTCGGTGCGGATGAGCTCGCGCCTCTCGCCTTGGGACGAGAGCAGGCGCTCGCGATAGAACGTAGCGATTTGGTGGTCAAGCTGACGGACGGTCCAATGCTCCTCAGCTGCAGCGTGCATATAGAACTCACGCTGCTCCTTATTTGGAATGCGCGTAAGGCGACGATAAATCGACCAGCTCAATTCGGCACACATTGTGTGCCGAATTGGAAACGCCAGATAGAAAGAGCGCATCTGGCGTAAGTTCCTCTCCGTAAAGCCCTTCCCATACTCGGCCGTTAACCTCTCGGACAAGTACTGGAGAAGGCGCTTCCCGTACTCGGCACGGTCCCCCGTTGCCTCCACGATCTGGCGGCCAATCTCCCAGTACGCCTCGACCATGGCGCTGTTAACGGCGCGCTCCACCTTGCCTCGCGCAGACTCCAGCGTCTCGCGAACGGACACATAGACCTGCTCGTCGTTCTTCTCGTCAACATGCTCGATGGACTTCTTGGCCATAGCTGAACCCCCGCATCACTCACGGCATACAAACCTGCACAGACTGTGAGCTCCGGACTCTTGGGGTGCCGGACGACGGGGGCGCGTGCCCGCCCGGGAGCTTCAAGTGTGACCAGTCCCTGTTACCCCTGATCACCCGCTGACACGTACCATTGGGGGCCTCCGTGCCGCTCTTGTCGCTCTCGTACCTTGTATAGAGTATAGCACAGTTTAGAACATTTGTTCTCGATAATCTGAGAATCTTTCTCGCTTGCTACCACCAGCGCCGCCTGTCGCGCAGGTCATCGATCTCGAGCAGCGCTCGATAGAGCTCCTCCTGCAGCTCGGCCTTCTTGAGCCCCTTCACATACCGCCAGGTCTCGGCGCGGTGCGCCTCCTCGCGTGCGACCTCCTCGGCCTCCCACTGCTCCTGAGCATGGAGGAGCTCGTCCGCCTCGGCAGGATAGATGGTGAAGTAGAGCGCGACCATGTGCTTGCAGATCACGTGGCGCCCCTCCGCAAAGGGGCAGGTGCAGGTCGACTTCTTGGGATGCGCTATGTCTATGTGCACCTCGTAGGGCTTGTCGCCGTTTCCCGAGACGACGCCGTCGAGCTGCTGCGGATACCCGCCCGGCTCCGTAGGCTCCCACGAGAGCACCTTGTGGGCGGTGTAGTAGTCGTATCCCCTCCACAGTGAGGCCCCGCTCGCCAGATACGGAAGCTTGGTCATTCCCGTTCC
>CALUJT010000022.1 GCA_944321005.1 uncultured Atopobiaceae bacterium
CGGACGACCTCGAGCTTGGCGATCTTGGGGCTGTGGAGCGGGAAGGTGCGCTCGACGCCCACGGAGAAGCTGATCTTGCGAACGGTGAAGGTCTCGCGGGAGCCCTCGCCGCTCATGCGGATGACGTCGCCCTCGAAGACCTGCTCGCGGGTGCGGTCGCCCTCGACGATGCGATAGTGAACCTTGACGTGGTCGCCAACGCGGACGGCGGGGATGTCCTCGCGGATCTGCTGGCGCTCGATGGCGCGGATGTAGTCCATGCTCATACCTCGTTCTTCTCTAGAGGTGCCGACGCTCCCGCGAACGACACATAGCTTTACACACAGCGACTGATTATAGGGCACGCCGCACGTGCGGACAAGAACAACACAACTTCATTTTCCCGGCGCCTCCGCGCGGGGCCGGCCGACCCGGCTCCTTACAGGCAGAGCCCCACGACCACGCCCGCCTCGGAGGACGCCGGCGCGAGCCCCGAGGGAAGTCCGGATGCCATCACCTGGTAGCAGTAGCGCTCGGAGGACCCCTCGTAGGTGAAGGGGTACGAGGTCCTGAGCCACCACGGGACGGCCTCGCCGCCCAGGCTCGCCACCAGAGCGGGGGCCGCCTCGGAGGCCCCGGAGACGCCCTGGGCGCGGAAGAACTCGTACTGCGCGCCCTCCGAGGAGAGGAGCTGGTCGTAGGGGGCAAAGTCAACGTACTCGGTGCTCGCGCTGAGCTCGGTCCCGTACTCGTCCGTCATGAGGGTGACGCTGCCGCACACCTCGCTCAGCGAGGGGACCCAGAGCGCGTCCTCGGTCGTCGTCACCGCCGCGGAGACGTCCGAGGCGCCGTAGCGCAGGGCCCTGCTTGAGGTTGCCTTGGAGACGGTCACGACAGCTTCGGCAAGGTCGTCGGGCAGGAGCGCCGCACCCTCGCCGGCAAGCCAGGACCTGAGGCCGGAGGCCTCCCAGCCGCCCTCGTTGGTGTCGTCCGAGGACATGGGGCCGAGGGTAAGAGGCGAGGTGAGGAGCGTTATGCCCGCCCTCCCCGAGCCGTCCGCTCGCTCGTCTTGCGCAAACCCCACCACGCGGAGGACGACCTCCGTCCCGTCCCGGAGGGTCAGCGCGCGCGTGTCCCCCAGCTCGATGCCGTGCGAAGAGGCAGCCGCGGCGGCCTCCTCGGCGGTCGCGGCGGAGGCTATCTGAGAGGAGATCTCCGAGAGCTCGGCCCAGCCGTAGTCCTCGAAGGAGCGCGGAGCGTCGCTGGACGCCGCCGGCTCGCGCACCTGCGCGGGCTGCGTCGTGGCAACGAGCCAGAGGGCGCCGGCCCCCACGGCCAGGAGCGCGAGGCCGAGAAGAACGGCGAGGGCCGTGAGGCACCCGCCGCCTCGACGTTCTGAACGTGCCATGCGCACCACCTCCGGGCCCGGGGACAAAGGCCCATTCTAACCCCACGGGCGCGCGTGGCCTAGCGCGCCCTCCACGACTTGGGGACCTTGAGGTCCTCGTAGACGCGCACGGCGTAGCGGTCGGTCATCCCCGAGACGAAGTCTGCGACCTGGACGTCTATCGGGTCGTCGTGAAGCCGGTACTCCGAGGGGACCTCGTCGGGATGGGCCACGAAGTGGTCGAAGAGCTCGACGAGCATGGCATAGGCCTTCGGCTCCTCCCACTTGCCGTCGCCTGCGGAGTAGAGGTTCTCGAAGAGGAAGGCCCTGAGCGACATCATGGCGTCGCGCACCGCGGGGGACATGGCGACGTCCCCCGTGCGCTCGCTCACCGCCACGACGTCGCGCACCATCGTCTCGATGCGCTCCGAGGAGCTCGCGCCCAGGACCACACGGGGGGCTGCGGGAAGCCCGTCCTCGCAGAGGATGCCCGCGCGCTCGGCGTCGTCGATGTCGTGGCAGACGTAGGCGATGCGGTCGGCCAGGGCGACGACCCTCCCCTCGGGCGTGAGCGCGCGGGCGCCGCCAGTGTGGTTCCTGATGCCGTCGACGACCTCGCGCGTGAGGTTGAGGCCCGAACCGTCGCGCTCGAGAAGCTCCACGATCCTCGCGCCCTGCTCGTTGTGGGCGAAGGGACGAGGCCCCGACGAGAGCTCGCCGCGGGCCTGACGATGGCGCGAGATGGCAAAGCTGAGGGCGCGCTCCCCCACGTGACCGAAGGGGGTGTGGCCCAGGTCGTGCCCGAGCGCCACGGCCTCGGTGAGGTCCTCGTTGAGGCCCAGGGGTCGCGCGATGGAGCGGGCGACCTGAGCGACCTCGAGGGTGTGTATGAGGCGCGTGCGGTAGTGGTCGCCCTCGGGGGCGAGGAAGACCTGGGTCTTGTGGGCGAGCCTCCTGAAGCTCTTCGAATGGAGGATGCGGTCCCGGTCGCACTGGAAGCAGGTCCTGAGCGCGTCCTCGGGCTCGGCCCTGAGCCTTCCCAGCGAGCGGTCGGAGAAGGTCGCGTCCGGGGAGAGCCTCTCGTGCTCCGCGCGCTCGAGGTCCCGTCTCGTGGAGACCCTCATCTCGCCTCCCCTCTCAAATGTGGGTCTGTGAATTGGGGACATTCCCCAATTTGCAGAAGGGGGAGGGAGCCGAAGCCCCCTCCCCCTTGGTCAGAACGTGGATACGAGAGCTACTTCTCGACCTTGGCGGCGCCGCCGTTGGCCTCAATCTTGGCCTGGGCAGCCGCAAGGCGCGCGATGGGCACGCGGTACGGCGAGCAGGACACGTAGTCGAGACCGAGGTCATAGTACATGTGGATGGACTCGGGGTCGCCACCGGTCTCGCCGCAGACGCCGCAGACGATGTCGGGGTTGCCGGCGTGGCCGCCCTCGACGCCCATCTTGACGAGCTTGGCAACGCCCTTGTCGAGCGTGGCGAACGGGTTCGTCTTGCAGATCTTCTTGTCGAGGTAGAGCGGCATGAACGCGGCCTCGACGTCGTCACGGGAGAAGCCCAGGCCCATCTGGGTCAGGTCGTTGGTGCCGAAGGAGAAGAAGTCGGCGTGCTTGGCGATGTCCTCGGAGGTGATGGCAGCGCGCGGAATCTCGATCATGGTGCCGACCGGGATGTCCAGCTCGACGCCGTACTCGTCGGCGACGGCCTTGATGTTCTCCTCGACGACCTCGCGGACGAGGGCGAGCTCCTCCTCGAAGGCCACGAGCGGGATCATGATCTCCGGCTTGGGGCTGAGGCCCTGCTTCTGGAGCTCGGCGGTGGCGGAGGCGATGGCCTTCACCTGCATGACGTTGAGCTCGGGGTAGACCAGGCCGAGACGGCAGCCGCGCAGGCCGAGCATCGGGTTGGCCTCCTGGAAGGAGTCGAGCTTGGCGAGGAGGGCCTTCTTCTCGGAGACGTCCTTGCCGGCGGCCTCCTCCTTGGCGATCTCGACGTCGAGGTCGCGCGGGTCCTCGAGGAACTCGTGCAGGGGCGGGTCGAGCAGGCGCACGATGACGGGCATGCCGTCCATGGCCTTGAACATCTCGAGGAAGTCGCCCTTCTGGGCGGCGCCGAGCTTCTCGACGGCGTCGGCCTTGACGGCCTCGTCGTCGGCGAGGATGAAGTTCTGGATGAGCTGCTTGCGCTCGCCGAGGAACATGTGCTCGGTGCGGCACAGGCCGATGCCGGAGGCGCCGTTGTCCTTGGAGAGCTGCGCGTCGGCCGGGTTGTCGGCGTTGGCGCGGACACCGATCACGCGGCCGCGCTCGGCGTCGTTGCGGACCTCGTCGGCCCAGTCGAGGATGGTCTGGAGGTCGCCGCCGAGCTCGGGACGGACGAGGGCGACCTCGCCGAGGATGACGTCGCCGGTAGTGCCGTCGATGGAGATGACGTCGCCCTCGTGGAGGGTGATGTCGGTGCCGGCGATGGTGCAGACCTTGTTGACCGCGTCGATCTGGAGGGCGTCGACGCCGCAGACGCACGGGGCGCCCATGCCGCGGGCGATGACGGCGGCGTGGGAGGTCTTGCCGCCGTGGGAGGTCAGGATGCCCTCGGCGGCAACCATGCCGTGGAGGTCGTCCGGCGTGGTCTCCCAGCGCACGAGGATGCAGGGCTTGCCGGCCTCGGCGTAGGCCTCGGCGTCAGCGGAGGAGAAGACCACGGCGCCCACGGCCGCGCCCGGGGAGGCGTTGAGGCCCTTGGCGATGACCTTGTAGTCGGCCTTGGGGTCGAACTGCGGGTGGAGGAGCTGGTCGAGCTGCTCGGGGGCAACGCGCATGACCGCCTCCTCCTTGGAGATGCGGCCCTCCTCGTACATCTGGATGGCGACCTTGAGGGCGGAGAGCGCGGTGCGCTTGCCGACGCGGGTCTGGAGCATCCAGAGCTTGCCCTGCTCGATGGTGAACTCGAGGTCCATCATGTCAGCGTAGTGGTCCTCGAGGATCTCGAAGACGTGGAAGAGCTCCTTGCCAGCCTCCTCGAGGCCGGGGACCTTGGGCAGGTCGGCGATGGGCTCGGTGTTGCGGATGCCGGCCACGACGTCCTCGCCCTGGGCGTTGACCAGGAAGTCGCCGTAGCGCTCGTTGGTGCCGTCGGCCGGGTTGCGGGTGAAGGCGACGCCGGTGGCGGAGGTGTTGCCCTTGTTGCCGAAGGCCATCACCTGGACGTTGACGGCGGTGCCGAGCTCGTCGGGGATCTTGTTCTGCTTGCGGTACAGGATGGCGCGGTCGGTGTTCCAGGAGCCGAAGACGGCCTGCTCGGCGAGGCGCAGCTGCACCAGCGGGTCGTGCGGGAACTCGATCTTGCCGTCGACGAGCACCTCGGGGTACTTCTCGGCGTCGACGTTCTCGGCGAAGATCTTCTTGAAGGTGGCCACGAGGTCCTTGAGGTCGTCGGCGTCGAGCTCGGTGTCGAGCTTCACGCCCTTCTCGGCCTTCTTGGCGGTGATGGCGTCCTCGAAGAGCTGGCCGGAGACGCCCATGACGACGTCGGAGAACATCTGGACGAAGCGACGGTAGGAGTCGTAGGCGAAGCGCGGGTTCTCGGTCTGCTTGATGAGTCCCTGGACGGAGTCGTCGTTGAGGCCGAGGTTGAGGACCGTGTCCATCATGCCGGGCATGGAGAACGGGGCGCCGGAGCGCACGGAGACGAGCAGCGGGTCCTCGGAGTCGCCGAGCTTCTTGCCCATGCGCTCCTCGAGGTCCTTGCGGTACTCGTCGATCTCGTCGAGAACGCCCTCAGGCCACACGTTGCCCGCGCTGGAGTACGCGACGCAGGTCTGGCAGGTAATCGTGAATCCGGGAGGGACCGGGAGGCCGATGTTGGCCATCTCGGCAAGGTTGGCGCCCTTGCCGCCCGTGATCCACTTGGCCTCGGCAACGGAGTCGCCCGCGACCTCGGTCACGTTGTTTCCGTTGGCGTCGAAGCCGAAGCGGTAGACGTGCTTTTCTGCCATGTTTACCCCTTGCTTTCCTTGGGTCCTGACGCGCCCCCGCGGGGGCGCGCACTTACACAGAGCCTACGCGTGCAGGGCACGCGCGCTCAGCACATTCTAGCAACGGACCGAACAACGCAAAGGATTATTTGATATTCGGTCGGCAGCCGTCGACAAGCGGACGCTAGCCGGAAAAAAGTGGGGTCCGGCATGCATCCGGACCCCACTGGTAGTAACATGGAACCGATTTGGTCTTCTAGTTGGAGGCCGCCTCTCCGTCCTTGTTGTAGAGCGCTCCCACCTCGCGCGTGGGCTCCTCGCCGGTGAGCGTGGAGATTACCGTCACGGCTGGGCCCAGAAGGTCGATGGAGGGAATCCCCCTGCGGTCGAGCTCGCGCCTTATCTCCCTGCGCAGGATGCCGTTCGCGAACGTGTGGAACACGGCGCTCGGGCGGTCAGGGTCGTAGTTGGCGTCCAGGAACTCGCGCACGGCCTCGACGTCCTTCACGTTGGAGAGGCGCTCGATGTCGACGGAGTCGTCGCCGAACTGCGCCGCCGCGGCCATCACCACCGTGTTGGCGGTCTCGCCGCGGGCGTCCGACAGGACGAAGATGAGCGGAATGACCTCGCCGAAGAGGTCGTAATCAAGATCGAGCTTGGCCATCAGAGGTCCCCCTTTGCTCCTCGCCGGGCGGGAGATCGGCTCCCCCGCCCGGCCGTGTACCCTACTTCTTGCGCGAGAGCGCGCCGATGTTGGCAACCCCGGAGAACACCTCGACGAACCTGTTGAGCAGCCTGAGGCGGTTCTCCCTTACAGCAGTATCCTCGTCCATGACAAGAACGTCGTCGAAGAATCGGTCGATGGGGGCCTTGAGGCCCGCGAGAGCGGTGATGGCGGCGGAGAAGTCGCCGGCGGCAAGGGCGCAACGCACGCGCTCCGAGCCCTCGTCGCAGGCGGCGAGAAGGGCGCGCTCGGCGTCTGCGAGCATGCCCTCGTCGACCTCGGTGCCGAGGGAGGCGTCGGCGAGGTGCGCGGCGCGGGCGTAGGCCTGCGCCAGGGCGTCGAAGGTCTCCGCGTCCTGGCTGCGAGCGTCCTCGAGGGCGCGCGCGCGGGCCATGAACTCGATCGGGTCGATGACGCCCACGGAGGAAACGGCCTCGATCGTGTCGGGGCTCAGGCCCTCCTCGCGGGCGATGGCGACGAGGCGCCCCTGGAAGAACTGCACGACGGCCGCGGAGACGGACTCGAGGTCGAACTCGAGGCCCTGCACGGCGTAGGACCCGAGGGCGAGGCCGATGAGCTGGCGCAGGTCGCAGCCCGGCAGGGTGCGCAGCATCGCGATGATGCCGATGGCGGCGCGGCGCACGGCGTAGGGGTCGGAGGACCCGGTGGGAGGCTCGTCGATGGCGAAGATGCCGCACACGGTGTCGAGCTTGTCAGCGACGGCCACGCAGCGCCCGCAGGTCCCCGAGGGGAGCTCGTCGCCGGCGAAGCGGGGGCGGTAGTGCTCGCGGATGGCGTCGCACACCTCGGCGGGCTCGCCCGCCGCGGCCGCGTAGTAGCCGCCCATGACGCCCTGCTGGTTGGTGAACTCCACCACGGCCTGGGAGACGAGGTCGGCCTTGGCGAGGTGCGCGGCGCGAGCGGCGCTGGCGACGCCCTCCTCGTCGCAGCCGGCCTGGCGGGCGACGGCGGCGGCGAGGCACTCCATGCGCTCCACCTTCTGCAGCATGGTGCCCAGGCGCTCCTGGAAGGTCACCGTGCCCAGGCGCTCCACGAACTCCTCCATCGGGCGCTTGAGGTCCTCGTCGTAGAAGAACTTGGCGTCGTCGAGGCGCGCCCTCACGACCTTCTCGTTGCCGGCAATCACGGTCTCGGAGACGCGCGGATCGGCGTTGGAGACCACCACGAACTCGCGGGTGAGGGCGCCCGACGCGTCGTAGATGGGGAAGTAGCGCTGGTTGGAGAGCATGGACTCGCAGATGATCTCGTGCGGGACCGAGAGGAACTCCTCGTCGAAGGTGCCCACGAGCACGGTGGGCCACTCGCAGAGGTTCACGACCTCGTCGAAGATGCGCCTGGGCGTGTCCACGTGGGCGCCGCCGCGCTCGGACTCGACGCGCGCGATGCCCTCGCGGATGGCCTCGGCGCGCCGCTCGGCGGACAGGACGAAGGCCTTCTCGAGGGTGCGCTCGTAGTCCGCGGCCTCGGCGACGAGGTGGTCGCCGGGGGCCAGGACGCGGTGGCCGCGGGTGACGTTGCCGCTCGTGACGTCCGCGTAGGAGACGGGGACGACCTCGTCGCCCAGAAGCGCGCAGATCCAGCGGATGGGGCGCACGAAGGTCTGGTGGGTGGACCCCCAGCGCTGGCTGCGGTAGTTGGGCCACTGCAACGAGGCGATGACGCGCTCGGAGAGCTCGGAGAGGATGGGCATGGCGGGCGCCGAGGGGACGCTGCGCTCGGCGAAGACGTACTCGCGGCCGTCGGAGTCCACGCGGCGCACGAGGTCGCCCGCCTCGACGCCGCACTTGCGGGCGAAGCCCTGGGCGGCCTTGGTGGGCGAGCCGGACTCGTCGAAGGCTATGCTCGCGGCGGGGCCGCGGCGCACCTCGTGGACCTCGTCGGTAGCGGTGGCAACCGCCGGGACGAGCGCGGCCAGGCGGCGCGGCGAGGAGATCACGCGGACCTCGCCGTGGACGAGACCCGCCGCGTCGAGCTCGGATGCGACGAGCTTTCCGAGCTGGGCGGAAGCGTTCATGAGCGGCGCCGAGGGCATCTCCTCGGTGCCGATCTCGAGCAGGAAGTCGCGGGTGTCTGCCATCTAGGCCACCTCCCCCTTCTTGGCGTCGCCGTCGTTCTTGGCGGCGACCTCGGCCAGGTAGCTCTCGCAGCAGAGCTTTGCGATGGTGCGCACGCGCAGGATGTAGTTGGCGCGCTCGGTGGCCGAGATCGCGCCGCGGGCGTCGAGCAGGTTGAACGCATGGCTGCACTTCATGACGCAGTCGTAGGCGGGCAGCGGGAGCCTGTGCTCGAGGCAGGAGTGGCACTCGCGCTCGTAGTCGTCGAACTTCTGGCGCATCATCTCGACGTCAGCGACCTCGAAGTTGTAGGCGGAGAACTCGCGCTCGTTCTCGAGGAAGACGTCCCCGTAGGTCATGGGGGTGCCGTCGGGCAGGTAGCTCCACACGAGGTCGAAGACGGAGTCCACGCCCTGGATGTACATCGCGATGCGCTCGAGGCCGTAGGTGATCTCGACGGGCACCGGGTCGACCTCGATGCCGCCCACCTGCTGGAAGTAGGTGTACTGGGTGACCTCCATGCCGTCCATCCAGACCTCCCAGCCCAGGCCCCAGGCGCCGAGGGTGGGGCTCTCCCAGTCGTCCTCGACGAAGCGGACGTCGTGCTCCGCGGGATCGAGGCCGATGGCGGCGAGCGAGCCGAGGTAGAGGTCCTGCGAGTCCGCGGGGCACGGCTTCAAGATCACCTGGAACTGGTAGTAGTGCTGCATGCGGTTGGGGTTCTCGCCGTAGCGGCCGTCCGCCGGGCGGCGGCAGGGCTGCGGGTAGCAGGTGCGCCAGGCGGCTGGACCGAGCGAGCGCAGCGTGGTGGCGGTGTGGAAGGTCCCGGCTCCCACCTCGGAGTCGTAGGGCTGCATGACGGTGCAGCCGCACGACGCCCAGTAGCGCTCGAGCGCGAGGATCATGTCCTGGAACGTAAGCACGTCCTTGCTCATATCCGAATCTCTCCTTGCCTCTTGGGGGCTAGAGCCCACCTATGTCGGAGGGCGGCCAGTAGATGAAGAGCGCCCTCGATGTTACGTCATCCACGTCCACGGGTCCAAAGTAGCGCGAGTCGCGCGAGTCCGTCCTGTTGTCCCCCATGACCCATACGGTCCCCTCGGGGACGACGTAGGGGTACGTGATGCCGGCGGAGCCGGCGTAGTCGCTCAGGGAGTAGGTGGGCTTCCCTCCGGTGTAGGGCTCGTCGAGCCTCTCCCCGTCAACGTAGACGGCGCCGTCAACGAGGTCGATGGTCTGTCCGCCCACGGCCACGACGCGCTTGATGAGCGTCTCGCCGTCGAGCGGGCTCAGGAAGGTGACGATGTCGCCCCGCTCGGGCTCCTCGAAGCGCAGCGTAACGCACTCCCCCAGGAGCATGTCGCCCTCCTGGATGGTCTCGAGCATGGAGCCCGTGGGGACCACGTAGGGCGTCACGACGTAGGTCTTGATGAGAAGGGCCACGATCACTGCGGCCACGACGGGCCCCAGGAACCACAGGACGCTCGAGAGACGCCCCCCGCGGGGACGCCCGTCCTTCTCGGTTGCCCCCACCACGGGCTCGACGACGTCCGGGCCGCGGTCGCGGCCTCCCCTCAGATGGTCGGCCATGTCACTCACTCCCCTTCCCCGCCGCGCGCGATGGCGCGGGCGCGCGCAAGCTCTTCGGGCGAGAGGTCCGCGGAGTCGAGCAGGTCCGGACGCCAGAGCGCGGTCCTCTCAATGGCGTTCTGGCGGCGCCAGGCGGCGACGCGGGCGTGGTCCCCGGAGAGTAGCACCTCCGGGACGTCCATCCCGCGATAGCTCGCGGGACGGGTGTACTGCGCGTACTCGAGGAGCCCCGCGGGCGAGAAGGACTCGTCCACGGCGCTCATCTCGTCCCCGAGCGCGCCGGGCAGGAGCCGGGCCACAGAGTCCATGACCACGAGGGCCGCGAGCTCGCCCCCCGTGAGGACGTAGTCCCCCAGGGAGAACACGTCGTCGGCGAGCGCGTAGGCCCGCTCGTCCATGCCCTCGTAGCGCCCGCACACCAGGAGGATGCGCTCCTCGCGCGCGAGGCGCTCGGCCGCCCTCTGGTCGTAGCGCGCGCCGCAGGGCGAGAAGAACACGACGCGGGGACGCACGTTGCCGCGCGAGGCGAGGTCCTCAACCGCCTCGAATATGGGGGCGGGCTTCATGAGCATGCCCTGGCCGCCCCCGAAGGGGGCGTCATCTACCGTGCGGTGGCGGTCGTGCGTCCAGTCCCTCAGGTCGTGCGAGAGAAAGGAGAAGACCCCCGACCTCTGGGCCCTGCCCATGATCGATGCGTCGAGATAGGGCGAGAAGACCTCGGGGAAGACGGAGAGCGTCTCGAAGATCACGCGTCCACCTCCCAGCCGAGCCCGGCGGGTACGGCGAGGGGGATGGGCCCCTCCTCGGGCACGGAGCTCACGACCTCGTCTATCACGGGGACCAGAATCTCTCCGAGGGGGCCGCGGACGACCCACACGTCGTTTGCCGGGCCGCGCATCACCTCTGCGATGGCGCCCGTGGCGCCCGTGACGACGTCGACGACCTCGCGTCCCACGAGGCGTCCGGCGTCGTGGAGGGCGAGGTCCTCCGGGAGGTCCGCCACGCGGGCGAGCAGCGTCTTGCCCACGAGCGCCTCGGCGGAGGCGAGGTCGCACACCCCCGAGAGCGCGACGAGACGGCCCGAGCGCCCGTTGTCGGCGCACGACGTCACCACGTGGCGGCGCGGCCCCCTGAGTGCGGGCGGAACCGCGAAGACCTCGAGCCCCTCGCGCACAAGTGAGGGAAGGCCGTGGACGGCGACCGTCACGACCTCCCCTCTTCTCCCGTGGGTCTTCTCCACACGGGCTATGGCCCTGAAGCGCTCCCGCATGCTCCCTAGCCTATGACCTCGACCTCGACCGCGGTCCCCACGCGCTGCCCGAGGGCACGGGCGAGCGTGCGGATCGCCTTGATGGTGCGGCCCTTGCGGCCGATGACGCGGCCGGCGTCGGCCTCGGAGCACGTGACCTCGATGAGCGAGGAGCCCTCGCTGTCGGTCACGTCGAGGGAGACGGCGTCCTCGTCGTCCACCAGGCCGCAGACGATGTACTCGACGAGGTCTGCGACTCGGTCGGAGGGGAGCTCGCGCTCCTCGGACCCGACGAGCATGGTCTCCGTGGTATCCATGCGAGGGGCCTACTCGGCGTCGGCCTCGGCAGCGGCCTCGGCGGCAGCGGCGGCCTTGGCGGCAGCCTTCTTCGAGATCTTGGCCTTCTTCTCGACGGCGGGCTGGCCGCTGCGGGCGACGTCGATGAGATGGGCGGCGGCGTTGGTGGGCTGGGCGCCCTTGGCGATCCACTCGTCGACCTTCTCGAGGTTGATGTCGATGACCTTGGGGGTGGTCAGCGGGTTGTAGCGGCCGACCTCCTCGATGTAGCGGCCGTCGCGGGGCATGCGGCCGTCGGCGACGACGACGCGGTAGTACGGACGCTTCTTGGCACCGTGACGGGCCAGGCGAATCTTAACTGCCAATGAAAACTCCTCCGTTCGAGCGGTGCGCGTGGTCGTATGGATTGGCCGCACCGCAAAGCCACAAAGCGATTAATCATCATACCGCTCTTCATTTGGGCCGCAAGGTGCAGTTTTTGTGAACGGAAGCGCGCGGCGAGAGGGCGGCGGCCGAGGTTCAGATGAAATTCAGTGCCGCTGGGTAGGATAGCTGCCGAGCCACGAATTTGGCCGGGGGGCCCGGCCATGAGAGGAGAAGCCATGAACGTGCTGGTTGTCGAGGACGAGCGCAACCTCGCCGACGCCATCGTGCAGATACTCGAGAACGCCTCCTACAACGCTGAGGCCGCCTACGACGGGCGCTCGGGGCTGCGCTCTGCCCTCTCGGGGCTCTACGACGCCGTCGTGCTCGACGTCATGCTCCCCGGGATGAGCGGGTACGAGATCGTCCACGAGATGAGGCGCGAGGGCGTCTCCACGCCCGTCCTGCTCCTCACCGCGCGCACCGCGACCGCGGACAAGGTCGAGGGGCTCGACGCCGGGGCGGACGACTACATGACCAAGCCCTTCGAGGCGGACGAGCTCCTGGCGCGCCTGCGCGCGCTCACGCGCCGGCGCGGCGACGTCATGCTCGACGAGGTCGCCTTCGGAGACATCACCCTCGCCCTGGACACCCACGACCTCACGTGCGGGGACTCGACGGTCCACCTCTCGGGCAAGGAGTTCGAGGTCATGTCCATACTCATGAGCTCCACGAGCCGCGTGGTCTCCAAGCAGGACCTGCTGCTGCGCGTCTGGGGAGCGGACGCCGAGGCCTCCGAGAACTCGGTCGAGGCCTATGTCTCGTTCCTGCGCAAGAAGCTCTCCCACGTTGGGTCGAAGGTCCAGATAACCACCTTGAGGATGCTGGGCTACCGCCTCGAGATCTTCTCCTAGCCGCACGCGATGCTCAGGCGGCTGAGGCGGAAGTTCACCGCCATCACCATGCTCCTCGTGGGCCTCGTCCTGGCCGGCGTGCTCGGCTCCTCGCTCTTCTCGAGCGCCCTCACGCAGCGCGGGATCGTGGTCCAGATCCTGGAGCGCGCCATCACGGACGGGATAGCCACCGCGACCGTGGGCGACTCCTCCGACGCGCAGAGCGCCGAGCTCATGCTCGCCGTGGTCGTGGACGTGACGCCGGACGGCATCATCTTCGACAGGACGAGCTTCGTCGCCAACGTCTCTGACGACACCCTGCGCGAGGTCGTGAGCCAGGCCCTTGCCAGCGAGGACGGCTCGGGCCGCTGCGAGGGCTACGACATAGCGTGGATGAAGACGCAGGCCTCCTGGGGCTGGCGGATCGCCTTCGTTGACACCTACCTCAGGGGCGCGACGCTTCGTGCCCAGGCGCTCAGCAGCCTGGCCATATTCGTCGTGTCCATGGGAGCCGTGTTCGTCGTAGCCTACGCGCTCTCCGGCTGGGTCCTCCGACCGGTGCGGCGGGCCTGGGACCAGCAGCGAAGGTTCGTCTCCGACGCCTCCCACGAGCTCAAGACCCCGCTCGCCGTCATTCTGGCGAACACCCAGATCCTCGAGCGCATGGGCGAGCTCCCGCCCGAGGCGAGGCGCTGGGTGAGGAGCACCTCGGACGAGGCGGGCCACATGAAGGTCCTCGTGGAGGACCTCCTCACCCTCGCCCGCGCCGACGAGCAGGGCTCCGAGCGCGCGATCGCCCGGAACGAGGTCTCGCTCTCCGAGCTCGTCGAGCGCTGCGCGCTCGAGTTCGACCCCGTGGCCTTCGAGCGCGGCTGCTCGATCGAGTGCGCGGTCGAGCCCGGCCTCGGCGTCATGGGCGATGGCGAGCAGCTCGCGCGCCTCGTGAGGACCCTCGTGGACAACGCCACCAAGTACGCGCGCGAGGGGACGCCGGTGAGCGTGGCCCTCGCCAGGGACGGCCGCCGCGCGCGGCTCTCCGTCAACAACGCTGGGGACGTCATCCCCGCCGAGGACCTCGAGCACCTCTTCGACCGCTTCTACCGCACGGACGAGGCTCGGGAGCGAAAGTCCTCGGGGGGCTTCGGGCTGGGGCTCGCCATCGCCCGCAGCATCGCGGAGGCGCACGGGGGCAAGATTGGCGTCACCTCCTCGGCGCAGGCGGGCACCACCTTCACCGTCCTGCTCCCCCTGGCCGGCGCCGCTCCCGGTCGCCCCGACGACCCGAGGGCGCAGCACGTATAATCGTCCCATGGACGACGTGCGGAACAACGAGCCCCTCGCCTGGGTCGGCCCCGCGGTGGGGCTGCTCGACCTCGACGCATTCTTCGCCTCGGTGGAGCAGCTCGACCACCCGGAGTGGCGCGGCCGCCCCGTCATCGTGGGCGGGAGCGCCGAGCACAGGGGCGTCGTCTCCACGGCCTCCTACGAGGCGCGGCGCTACGGGGTCCACTCCGCCATGCCATCGGCCACCGCGAGGCGCCTCTGCCCCGACGCCATCTGGACGCGGGGAAACTTCGCGCGCTACCGCGAGGTGAGCCGATCGGTCATGGACGTGCTCTGCTCGGAGACGCCGCTCGTGGAGCAGGTGTCGATAGACGAGGCCTTCTTCGACGTCACCCCGGGCCGCTACTCGCGCGAGAGCCCCATCGCGATATGCCGGCGCGTGCAGGAGCGCGTGGCCGAGCTGGGCGTCACCTGCTCCATAGGGCTCGGCGTCAACAAGACCGTGGCCAAGATCGCCTCGGAGAGGGAGAAGCCCCGCGGGCTCACCGTCATCTTCCCCGGGACGGAGCGGGCCTTCCTCGCGCCGCTCCCCGTGGGGGCGATGAGCGGGGTGGGGCCCGCCATCGAGCGGCGCCTGCGCGAGATCGGGATCCGCACGCTGGGCGAGCTCTCCCGCGCGGACGAGGCCGCGCTCGCCCGGGAGTTCGGCGTGCTCGGGGCGCGGATGAGGCTGCGCGCGTCAGGCGCGGAGCGCAGCCGCGTGGCCGAGGCGGCGGCGCCCGAGGAGGTGAAGTCCGTCAGCAGCGAGCGCACGTTCGACCGCGACCTCGCGCAGCGAGACGAGCTGGTGGCGGCAGTGCGGCACGTCGCGGCGATGACGGGCCGGCGCCTGCGCAGGAAGGGGCTCGAGGGCGGCACGGTGACCCTCAAGCTCAAGTTCGACGTGAGCCATGCCAGGACCGCCCAGCGCCGCCTCCCCCGCCCCACGAGCGACGAGCGCGTGTTCGGAGAGGTGGCGGTGGGGCTCCTGGACGAGCTGTGGACGCCGGGGCAGCGCGTGCGCCTCGTGGGGGTGGGCGTCTCGGGCTTCGGACCTCAGCCGCCGAGCCAGATGAGCCTCTTCGCGGGCGAGGGCGAGCCAGGCCCGCGCGACCGCTCCCGGCTCGGGAGGGTGACCGACGAGCTCCGGGACCGCTTCGGCGAGGGCGTCGTGGGCTACGGGCGCGACCTAAGGTTCCGCGGGCACACCACCGGAACGGCCCCGATGCACAAGGACGACGAGTAGGGCCGCCCGCGACGAGCGTCTAGGCGAGCTCGAGGTCGACGCGAGGGGCGTCACCCCAGAGCGCCTCCAGGCGATAGAAGTCGCGTGACTCCGGGCGGAACACGTGCACGACCACCGAGCCGTAGTCCACGAGGACCCAGGAGAGGCTCTCGCGACCCTCGCAGGAGACGGGAGATATGCCGCAGTTCTTTGAGACCTTCTCGCGCACCTCGTCGACGATGGCATCGACCTGGCGCGCGTTCACGCCC